>CAOPQH010000070.1 GCA_948505485.1 uncultured Clostridia bacterium | reverse complement strand
AGTGGAGAATTTATTCTAGCAATATTTCCAGGTACAACACATAAAAATTGTGATATAGCTGCAGCAAAAGTAATTGTAGAAGAAGCCGGAGGAATAGTTACAGACTTATTTGGAAATGAGCAAAGATATGATAGAAGTATAAATGGAGCAGTTATCAGCAATGGAAAGGTACATGGTGAAGTAATTGAAACAATAAAAAAATACTTAAATGATAGGAGTTTATAATGGAAAAAAGAACAATGAAAAATATATTTATAGAATATCCAAAATGTTCTACTTGTAAGAAAGCTAAGAAGTGGTTGGAAGAAAATAATATTGAATTTATAGATAGAAATATTACTACCGAAACACCAACAGTTCAAGAATTAATGGAATGGATACAAAAGAGTGGACAAGAATTAAAGAAATGGTTTAATACAAGTGGATTAAAATATAAAGAATCAAATCTAAAAGATAAATTAGTAACTATGAGTGATAGAGAAAAAATAGAATTGTTAGCAAGTGATGGAATGCTAATAAAAAGACCACTATTAATATCGGATAAAAGTATTTTTATAGGATTTAAAGAAGAAATGTGGAAAGTATTAGAATAGTTTATAACTAAATAATAAATATGAGATAGTAATTACTAAATAAGTAGTTACTATTTTTTACTGTGATAATCGAGATAGAACAAATAAAAGCATTGAAATATAAATAAGAAATGTATACCGAAAATATAAAGACCACCCCCGCCTCTAATCTCTAGAAAATAAAGAAAGGGGAACGGCGAGGGGAGTCAAAGAAATTATTTCGGGAAATAGGTAAGGGGGGTATCCACTTATTTCTTCGAAAGTGATTCCAGCAGTAAAGATACAGCTAAAGAAAAGCCTTCAATAAAAGCTTCTTCCATTTCAACAGAAGACATTTCATTTTGATATTCTAATGCTTTAGTAATTAGGTCAAAAGTTTCTTTATCCACTAATTTTTCAAGCTTATCCTCGATAGAAATGCATTTAGATAAATTATCTGTATATCTACTATCTTTTGTAACTGGTCTTTCTATAAAGGTATATTCTCCGTTATATAAAGAAAGTATAGTCTTAGCTTTCACATTTCATCACCTCCAATCGGCTTAAGTATTTAAACTTAAAAATTCATAAATAGCAAGTAAAAATAAAAAATTATATTAGTAAAAATGTAGATAAATTGTTAAAAATGTGATAAGATGAGTAAAAATACAATAAAGAGGTACGAAAATGTCAGAAAAAATAAGACCATTTGTAAAATGGGCTGGAGGAAAAGGAAGTTTAATACCACAGCTAAACAATTTCTACCCATATGAATTAAAAAATGGAATAATAGAAAGATATATTGAACCATTTGTGGGTGGAGGAGCTGTCTTAATAGATATACTACAAAAATACGATATTCAAGAAGTATATGCATTTGATATAAATATAGATTTAATAAATTCGTACAATGTTATAAAAAATAATGTAGAAGAATTAATAACCAACTTAAAACAAATAGAAACAGAATGTTTACAATTAGGACAAGAAGAAAGAAAAAGTTACTTTTATAATATAAGAGATGAATATAATAAATATGAATTAGAGGAAAATGAGCAAAATGTCCAAAGGGCAGCACAATTCATATACTTAAATAGGACATGTTTCAATGGGTTATACAGAGTAAATAAAAATGGAAAATTCAATGTTCCAGTTGGAAGCTATAAGAATCCTACAATATGCGATGAAGAAAATTTAAGACAACTGTCACAATTAATACAAAATGTTCAATTTAGATATGGGGATTATAGTAGAAGTATGGAATATGTAACAGAAAACACATTTGTATATTTTGATCCACCATACAGACCATTAAATGTAACATCAGGATTCACATCATATACGAAAGAAGACTTTAATGATGACAATCAAAGAGAATTAGCAAGATTTTATGGAAAATTAAATGTACGCAATGCAAAATTAATGCTAAGTAATTCAAATCCCAAAAATATAAATAAAGAAGATACTTTCTTTGATAATATATATCAAGGATTCAATATAAATCAAATACAGGCAAGTAGAATGATAAATGCAAATTCAAATGGAAGAGGAAAGATATCAGAAATATTAGTAACAAATTATGATATATAATGGAGTGTGATAATGTATACAGGAAAATATTATTTTGATGAAGAACATTTCAAACTAATAAAAGGCGACACATTTAGAGTATTAAAAAAATTCGAAGCTAAAACAGTAGATACAATATTTGCAGATCCACCATACTTTCTATCAAACGATGGTATAACATGTAGTCGGTGGAAAAATGGTAACAGTAAATAAAGGAAAATGGGATGAGTCTATTTCATTAAAATATAAACACAAATTTAATAAAAAGTGGATAAAGGAGTGCTACAGAATATTAAAAGACAATGGAACTATATGGATAAGTGGAACATTGCATAACATTTATTCGATAGGTATGGCTCTTGAGGAAGAAGGATTTAAGATAATTAATAATATAACCTGGCAGAAAACAAATCCACCACCAAATCTAGCTTGTAAAACATTTACACATTCAACAGAAACAATACTATGGGCAAGAAAAGATATAAAAAAATGCAAATATAAATTCAATTATGGATTAATGAAAGAAATTAATAATGGAAAGCAAATGAAGGATGTTTGGACAACAAGCTTAACAAAGCCATCGGAAAAGAAATGTGGTAAACATCCAACACAGAAACCATTAGAAATATTAGAAAAAATAATATTAGCATCTACAGATGAAAATGATATGATTTTGGATCCATTTAGTGGAAGTGGAACAACAGGAATTGCAGTATATAAGTTAGGAAGAAATTATATAGGAATAGAAAGAGAAGAGCAATATTTAGATTTATCTATAAAAAGATATAAAGAAATGAAGGAGAAAATGTAATGTATTTAAAAATGAATTATGATGAATTAGCAGAAATATTTGTTAATAATTTGCTAGTGACTAATAGAGGTTTTAACTTTTTTGTAGACTGGGATAATGTAATGGATTATAGAGCATTTGAAATAGAATTAAATGCTATGGATGTACTAATAAGAAAAGAAAATATCAAAGAACAATTTATCGAGTTAGCTAAAAAACTTCCTACATTTATAGCAACTTTTCCATTATTATTTGCACTATCTAAGGCTGAAAGAGAAAATGCATGGAAAGGTAACTATGAACTTTTAATAGCAAATGATGATATATCAACTGGAGAAAATTTAAAATTTAGCTTTGATGTAAAACATTTAAAAGATGGAATAACAGATGAAGAAATAGAAAATTATTATTATTTTTTTGAAAGAATGGGATTAGAGAATCTATGTACCAATATGATAGAAAAAAGCTTTATTGATTATGTAATAGGAGCATTAGTTGGAATAGATACAAATGGGAGAAAAAATCGCGGAGGTAAAGCATTTGAATATGCATGCGAACCGATTATAAATAAAATATGTAAAAAATATAACGTGAAATTAATTTCACAAAAGAAATTTAAGACATTAGAAAAGTTAGGAATAGAAGTTTCAGAAGATATTGCTAATAGGAAAGCAGATTTTATATTGATAAAAAATGATAAAGTTTTAAACATCGAAGTAGATTATTTCTTTAGAGGTGGATCAAAGCCAGAAGAAATAATTGATAGCTATATTAACAGACAACATGATCTAGAAAAAATAAATATGGGATTTGTATTAATAACAGATGGTTTATGTTGGGACAATAAATCAAAAAATCAGTTACAAAAAGGATTTAGAAATATGAACTATTTAATGAATTTCTATCTTGCAAAGAATGGTATGTTAGAAGAAGTAATTAAAACATATTTTAACTAAATATAATAATTATTAAGATTGTGGGGGCAACTTTTATTAGTTGTCCCTTTATACATTTTAGAAGGAGGAATGAATTTGAAATATAAACCAGAGCAATTTGAATTAGAAGAAACAAGTATATGGTCTTTTAAAGAAAGAGGAAATTGGGCAACACATAAAGGAGATTATAGAGGAAATTGTCCACCACAAGTTCCTAGAAACTTGATTTTAAAATATACAAAAGAAGGAGAAATTGTACTAGATACTTTTTGTGGAAGCGGAACTACAATGATAGAAACAAAGTTACTAAATAGAAAAGGTGTACGGAATAGATATAAATGTAGAAGCACTAAAAATAGCAAAAGCACGAATAAGTTTTAAAAGTAATAATTTATATGAGCCAAAACTAATTAGAGCAGACTCGACAAATTTAAAAGGAATAGTGCCAAATAATTGTGTGGATTTAATATTTGCACATCCACCATATGCAAACATTATAAAATATAGCAAGGATATCAAAGAAGATATATCAAGACTAGAATTAAATGAATTTTTAGATCAAATGAAGTTGTTTTCACAGGAATGTTTTAGAATCTTAAAGAAAAATAAGTGTTGTGCAGTTTTAATTGGAGACATAAGGAAAAATAAGAATGTTATTCCATTAGGTTTTTATATCATGAATATTTTTATCGAAACAGGTTTCACTTTAAAAGAAATAATTATAAAAGAGCAGCATAATTGTAAAAGGACTGGTTATTGGAGTCAAAATTCAAAAAGAGACTTCTATTTGTTGGTGCATGAATACATAACGATATTGCAAAAAAAATAAAGTAAAAGCTAAAAAAATGCTACTTTAAAAATGACTTAATATGCTAAATACAAACAAAAATGAATAATGAGCATTAAAATACAAAAACAAAAGCATAAAATAGTAATATAAATTTTAGAATAATGCTTGACAAAAATTAAAGATAATGCTAGAATTATTACATAACTAATAAAGGAGAGTTAATAAATGGAAGAAATATTTGAAAAAAGGAGTAAACAGCATCCAAATGAAACATGGCAAGAGTGTATGGAATTTATAAAAAAAATAGATAGCAAAAAATTACCAATAGTTGCCTACTCAGAAATTGCAACAGAATATGGATTGCAAAATTATCAAACTAGGTCTTTTATGAAAAAAGTAACAACATCAAAACAATTTGGATTAATAGAAGTGAATAATTTAACAATAAAACTTACGGATATTTCTAAAAAAATATTATATCCAACATCTGATACTAAACAATTAGAAATTGAGTGCTTTATAAGGCCGCCACTATATAGGGAGTTGGTTGAAAAATATAATAATAAAGCGTTGCCAAATGTAAACATTTTAAGCAACATTCTTCTTAATGAATTTGGAATTACAAAAGCAGCTAAAGATGTAGCAGCTAGAATATTCATAGAAAATGCGGAAACAATGGGAATTTTAAAAGGTGGAGTATTATGCTATCCAGAACAAGGTGTAAAAGACACAGATAATGAATTAGAGAAAGAAGAATTAACAATCAAAAATGAGATGCAAGATGAGATAAAAACAGAAGCACAGGTTAACAAACTTTATAACGTTAATAATGACACAGATGAATATATAAAAATAAATATTCCAACAACAATAGGTAAGTCTGCACAAATATATATTCCAAATGGATTAAATACAGAAGATGCAGAACTTTTAAGAGACATGATAGATGTAATTTTAAAAAGAAAATTTGGAATATAAAAATAAAAAGGCTACTAGCGGCCTTTATAAAAGACTAGTAACCATTGCTTAGCTAAACGGCAATTTAGCTAAATAAATAAAAAAGTAAGAGAAGCACTAGAAAACTGGTTTAATACAACATTTATAAAACTATGTGATGCAGATAAGATAAATAGAATATGTATTGAAACATTGAATAAAAGAATAAAAAACATTGCTGATTTTGAAAATGATGATATAAGCAATGCCTTGAAACATCTATATTATCAACAATCTGAGATAAATTTGTGGATAGACGAATTTATAAATACAACAACAGAAGATGAAAAAGTAGAATTATTTAAACACAGGAAGGGGATTGAATATGATAGCATAAAGAAAAATTGCAAAAGTAAATTTATAGAATATAGAAATAAAGCAAATCAGGACTTTGCACATGGAAGAATACCAGAAATTATTGCATCAGAATATATGGGAATAGAATTATTTTTAGAATTTGCAAATAATAAACAAGCAATACCACATGAAAAAATGCGACATTTAAAAATAGAATCTTGGAATGATTTAATAAAAGCAGCTCAAAAACAAAACATGAGAACTGAAGAAAATAGAACAGATAATATGTTCTTTAGAGCAGTTCAAGAATTATTAGAAAGTAAGAAAATATATTTGAAAAGTTATAAAAATCATCAAAGAGAACCAGATATGTCGTTAGCGACATTTGTAGGTTACTATGATGAAGAAAAGCAAAGATGTTACTTGCTGCCAAATGTAATCTTTAATGAAGTTGTGAAGTTTTATGGAATACAAGGAACTAAATTTCCAGGCAACGCACTATCTACATGGAAATATCTAAAAGAAGCGGGAAGGCTATTTCCAGGAGAAAAAGATAGAAACAAAACAAGAAAATCAATAAATGGGAAATTAGTAACTTTTATAGAGGTTATGGCAGTAGATGTGTTTGGTACAGAAGAAAGAGCTTTTGGAGATTATTTGAATAAGTTTCCCATAAATCCCGAAAATCACAGTAAAAATATATCAGTAGATGAAATAGAGTTACCATTTTAGAAAGCATAAATTACACATGTTTTTAAAAAATGTGTAATTTTTTTTATTTTTTACACATATTTATTGCATATGTATAAATTTTATACTATAATACACATATGGAGGTATAGAAGATGAAACATGAATTAAAAATGTTGCCACCAGAAGATAATTTTAGAACAGTAAGAATATTAGAACAATTAGCAAGAACTAATAGAGCACTTGCAGAATTAAAAGGATATGCAAGAACAATACCAAATCAACATATATTAATAAATGCTATAACAATAAATGAGGCGAAAGACAGTAGTGAAATAGAAAATATAGTTACTACACATGATGAAATATATAAAGCAATGACTCAAAGTAATTATAAAAATGAAAGTGCTAAAGAAGTAGTGGATTACAGAAGTGCTATATGGAGAGGTTATAATTTAGTAAAAGAAAAGGAAATAATAACTACTAATATTTTAGTAGAAATTCAATCTATAATAGAACATAACAATGCTGGAATTAGAAAAATTCCAGGAACAGTTTTAAAAAATTCAAAAACGGGAGAAATTGTATATACTCCACCAGAAACAGAAAAAGAAGTTAGGGAATATTTAAAGAATTTAGAAGAATATATAAACACTGATGATATGATAGATCCTTTAATAAAACTTGCAATTATACATTATCAATTTGAATCAATTCATCCATTTTATGATGGTAACGGAAGAACAGGAAGAATATTAAATATTTTATATTTAGTATTAAAAGATTTATTAGATAGTCCAATTTTATATTTAAGTAGATACATTAATGACAATAAACAAACATATTACAAATTATTTAAAGAAGTAAGAGAAACAAATAATTTTGAAGAGTGGATTATATATATACTAATTGGAATAGAAGAAACTGCAGAAGAGACAATGAAACTAATTAAAAACATTCAAAGCGAAATTGAAAGCTATAGGGAAAAATTAAAAGAAAAATTACCTAAAATATATAGTAGAGAATTGTTAGAAGGATTATTCTTTGAAGTATATACCAAAATTAGTTATATTGAAAATATATGTGGAGTTACAAGAAAAACTGCAATGTCATATCTAAATCAATTAGAAGAAGCGGGATTTCTTTCATCTGAAAAAATAGGAAGAGACAGAATATATAAAAATGATAAACTAATTAATTTGTTAAAAAATTAAAAGTAAATATAGTAAGAGAGGTAATAGTATAAATGGAGGAAAATTTAGGTGAAATTATATTCGACATTATGACCAACGAATATAGAGATAAGATTGATAAAAATAAGGTTATTGTTGATTATTTAAAAGATAATACCAAAAATGAATTATTATCTTTATATTTG
>CAOPQH010000069.1 GCA_948505485.1 uncultured Clostridia bacterium | reverse complement strand
AGTAATTTAACAGATAAAATGTTATATGCAAAAGCTATATTAGAATCAGAAAAGAAAAATGAAGGCGAGATATTTTTAAATGGAGATTTAAATAATAAATTTCAACCATATTTTAGAGAAAAAGTGTAAATAAGGAGGCAAAAATGAATAAAAAAGTAGTTAGTATTATTTTAGGAATAATGTGCTTTTTGTTGACATATGGTATAGCCATACAAATAAAAACTGTTAATAATTCAAACTCTACAATAAGTACAAATGCAGAAGAAAACAACTTAAGAAGTGAAGTATTAAAGTATAAAGAAAAATATGATAATAGATATTTAGAATTAGAAAAAGCAGAAAAAACATTAGAAAAGGAAAGAGAAAAAATTACCAAAAATAATGCTGAACTTACTTCATTAGAAGAAAATATAAAAAATGGAAATAAAATTTTAGGGTTATCAGAGGTAACAGGTCCAGGAATAATAGTAAGATTGCAAGATAATCAATCTAAAAATATAACAGGAATATTTGACCTTAGTAAATTAATTGTACATGATTTAGATGTTTTAAGTGTTGTAAATGAATTAAAAAATGCAGGAGCTGAAGCTATATCTGTAAATGAACAAAGAATAGTTCCAACAACATCAATAACATGTGATGGTAATGTAGTAAAGATAAATGGAGAAAAAGTAGGAACACCTTTTGAAATAAAAGCAATAGGTTTACCAGAACAATTAGCGGCGTTGTCTAGGCAAGGAGGATATTTAAGCATTTTGGAAGATGATAGAGTAGAGACGGATTTAAAAAAGTCAAATAGCATAACAATACCTAAATATTCAGGAGTTATAGATTTTAAATATGCTAAGAAAAAATAATGTTTGGAGGCAAGTATAGTGAAAAAAGAAAAAAGAGTTATGGCAATAAGTATTGGTATTTCTTGTTTTGCATTGGCATTAGTTATGAGTATGCAATTTAAAGTAGTTAGAGAAACAGATATAACATCAATACAAAGTATGAGAGAGTCAGAACTTAGAAGTGAATTATCACAATGGAAATCTAAATATGATGAAATAGATGAAAAGTATCAAGAAGTATCAGGCAAAATCTCAGAATATCAGAGTAAAAAAGAATCAGATAACGAAAACTCATCTTTATTAGAAAAAGAGCAAGAACAAATAAATTTAGCTTTAGGTAAAGATGATGTACAAGGAGAAGGTATTGTAATAACATTAAATAATGTAGATGATGTAGAGCCAAAAATAAATGCAGAAGATTTATTAGTAATAGTAAATCAATTAAAGAATGCAGGTGCAGAAGCTATATCTATAAATGATGAAAGAATTATAAATATGAGTGATGTAGTAAATATTAATCTAGAAGAAGGAGAGTTCTTTGTAAAGGTTAATGGACAAAGAAAATTAGCTCCATATATAATAAAAGCAATAGGGAATCAAGCTTATTTAGAAGGCGCTATATTAGGTAATGGCGGAAGAGCTGATGATTTACAAACAATAGGACATGAAGTATCAATACAAAAAGATAGAAAAGTAGAGATAACTAAATATAATGGTGAAATCACTACTAAATATATACAATAATTTGAGGAGGAATAAAAATGATTTTTGTAGCAATTTTATTAGGATGTATAGTTGGAGCAATTTTAGGAATAAATGCACCTATAATATCATATACATATTCTAGTTTTTTGGCTATTGCAGTAATAGCTGCTCTTGATTCTGTATTTGGAGGAATAACATCAGTTTTAAACGGTAAATTTGATTTGAAAATATTTATATCAGGTTTTTTCTGTAATGCAATATTATCAATATTACTTACATATTTAGGACAAAAATTAAATGTAGATATATATTTAGCAGCTATTGTTGTATTTGTAGGAAGAATGTTTACAAATTTGACAATAATAAGAAGATATTATATAGACAAGTGGTCAGAAAAAGTTAAACAAAGAAATATCAAATCACAAAATGAAGAGTAGAATTGAAAAATAACATAATAAAAGAAAGATCTCTTAAAACGAGATCTTTTATTACTTTTATGATATTTTTTTACGTACATTTCTAAAATGTTACAAAAATATTACAAAAATATTACAAATTCTATTGACAATTTTCTTAAAATGTAATATATATAAAGCTATAAAATACATACTAGTAAATGGAGGAATTATCTTGGCTATAGGTGATATAATAGTAGGTATTGATATAGGGACTTCGAAAGTTTGCACAGTTGTAGGTGAAGTAAACAATTTTGGACAAATAGAGACTATATGCAGTGCCTCATGTAAATGTAGTGGCCTAAAAAAGGGCAAAATAATTAACGAAGAAGAAATAGCTTTAAGTATATCTAAAACTATTCAAGATGCAGAAGAAGAAGCAAGCTTAAAAATTAATTCATCATATGTAACTATACCAGGAAAATATATAACAATAGTTCAAAATAGTATAGTTAAAGAAGTAAAAGATAAATTTGCCGGTGTTTCAGTAAAAGATGTGCAAAATGCATTAATGCAAGTAAAAGATATAGAAATACCAGAGGGAAAAGTATTAATAGACATAGTACCGGATCAGATAATGCTAGATAATGGAAAAGTTATACCAGATCCAGTAGGAAGCTTAAGTTCAAGTTTTACATTAAAAGCACAAATCATATTAGCAGATAAAGATTATGTAAGACAATTAAACAGTATATTTAAAAAAGCAGGATTAGAAATAGATGGAATTGTAGCAACAACACTAGCAGAAAGAAATTTGGTATTAGACTTAAATGAATTACATGACAATATAATGCTTCTAGATATAGGAGCAGGAAATACAGATATAGGAGTTTTCGAGGGTACAACTTTTGTTTATACAAATACTATTCCAGTAGGTGGAGATAGTATAACTTCAGATATTGCATTAGTTCTAAACATATCAGAAGAAGAAGCAGACAAATTAAAAAAACAATATGGATTAGCAATGAAATCATTTATAGATAATGATAATGAGATAATGCTTAATACATGCAAAGAAGAAGGAAAAAAAGTAATTAAAAGTTCTGAATTAATAGAAATAATAGAAGCAAGAATCGAAGAAATATTTTCTATTGTTAATAAAGACATAACAAGTCAGGGTATAAAATCAAGAATAAACAATGTTGTATTAACAGGGCAAGGTATAAGTAATATAAACAAAAGTGATGTAGCAGGGAAAGTAATACTTAATATACCTGTAAAAATATCAACAGGAAGATTAATAAGTACAGTAAAACCAAGCTTTAGGACAAGTTATGCTTTAGTAAGATACATAGCATCAAGACCATTTGCTAAATCTGTATCAAGTAGTATAGATGCACAATCAGATGAAAATATATTTAAAAATATATTAGAAAGAATAAAAGAGTTTTTTTACTCTTAAAAATTAGATATTAATTTTAAAATAAATATATAAAAGAAGGTTGAAGGAGGAATTATCTTTATGATGGACTTAAACGAAAATGATAACATAACAATGATGGATGGAACAGCTACAATAAAAGTTATAGGTGTAGGTGGAGCTGGAAATAATGCTGTTAATAGAATGGTGGAATCAGGAATAAGAGGTGTAGATTTCATAGCTGTAAACACAGATAGACAAGCTCTTCAAAATTCAAAAGCTAGTACAAAAATACAAATAGGAGAAAAAATAACAAGAGGTCTTGGAGCTGGGGCTAATCCAGATATAGGAGCTCAGTCAGCAGAAGAAAGTAAAGCAGAAGTTGCAGAAGTATTAAGAGGAGCAGATATGGTATTTGTTACAGCCGGAATGGGTGGAGGAACAGGTACAGGTGCAGCTCCAATAGTTGCACAAGCTGCAAAAGAAATGGGAATATTAACAATAGGTGTTGTTACAAAACCATTTACATTTGAAGGTAAGAAAAGACTTTCACAAGCTGAAAGAGGAATTGAAAGTCTAAAAGGAAAAGTAGATACATTAGTTGTAATACCAAATGATAAATTATTACAAATAATTGATAGAAAAACATCAATAATAGAAGCATTCAAAATGGCAGATGATGTATTAAGACAAGGTGTACAAGGTATATCTGACTTAATTGCAGTGCCAGGTCTTGTAAACTTAGACTTTGCAGATGTTAAAACAATAATGTTAAATACAGGAATGGCTCATATGGGTATTGGTATGGCATCAGGAGAAAATAGAGCAGAAGACGCTGCAAAACAGGCAATTCAAAGCCCATTACTAGAGACATCAATAGAAGGAGCAAGAGGAGTAATTATAAATATTACAGGTGGAGACGATTTAGGATTACACGAAGTAAATACAGCTGCAGAATTAGTTCAACGCAGTGTAGACCCAGAAGCAAATATTATATTTGGTACTGTTACAGATACTACTATGCAAGATGAAATACAAATAACAGTAATTGCCACTGGATTTGAAAAAAACGATGATCCATTAACTAGTGCAGGAATAGGGGATGTTGTATCAAAAGCATGGGAAAAGAAAATAAACACACCATCTAGTACAGATGTTGGAACACAACAAGATAATTTAGACATACCTTCTTTTTTAAGAAAATCAAAAAATAAAAATATATAATACATAAAAAATAAATAATAAATAATAGAGACTACATTTTAAGTAGTCTCTATTATTATGTTATGTGAAAGTTCTTGAACTTCCTATAATATAAATATTTTTTTCTAATTCCATAGTTATATATAAAAGTACAAAACTAAATAAAAACATACAATAAATTTAAAATAAAATATATAAATAAAAAGTAAATTATCTATAAATGTAGATAATTTATTTTTTTCAACAATAAGAAAAGACAACTTTTTTAAATAAAAAGTATTACAATACTTAAGCAGGTGATTAAATGACAATATATATAGATATAGTATTAATTGAAAATTTAATTATGAATTATATCATATTATGTGCAACATCAATAATAATGAAATTAAAAATTAATTATATAAGAATTTTTATAGGAAGTTTAATAGGAGCAATATATGCAGTTATATCTTATATGTCAACATTTGAGGCATATTCAACATTAGTTTTAAAAATTATATTATCCATAATAATAGTATACATATCTTTTAATCCACAAACAGTAAAAAAACTGTTGAAAGAAGTTCTAATATTTTACTTAACATCGTTTTTATTTGGAGGAGTAGCATTTTCTTTATTATACTTTATAAATCCTAAAAGTATAATATCGCAAAATGGAGTACTTGTAGGAACATATCCAATAAAAATGGCAATATTAGGCGCAATAATAGGATCTATAATAATAATAACTTCTTTCAAAATAGTAAAATCAAAAGTTAGTAATAAAGATATGTTCTGTAATATAGAAATAAAAATTAATGGCAAAAAAGTAAAAACAAAAGCTATGATTGACACAGGAAATTTATTAAAAGAGCCAATCACTAATATACCCGTAGTAGTTGTTGAACATACTTTATTATATGATGTAATACCAAAACAAATTTTAAACAATTTAGAAAATATATTAGGAGGTGAGGTAGATAATATATCTGAAAATATAAAAAAAGAATACATATTAAAGTTAAAAATAATACCATATTCATCATTAGGTAAACAAAATGGAATGTTATTAGGAATTAAAGCTGAAAATATTGTAATAGAAAAAGACGAAGAAGAAATTAAAAATGATAATATAATAATAGGGATATATAATAAATCACTAACGAAAAAAGGAGAGTATAGAGCATTAATTGGAATAGATTTACTTAATGAATAAAAAGGAGGCAAAATGAAATTAGTTGATATATTAAAAAATAGTATAAATACAATATATACTAAATATATAGATAAAGATGATGTGAAATATTTACCTATATTTTATATAGCAGGAAGTCAAACACTTCCGCCACCATTATCATCAGAGGAAGAAGAAAAATTGATAAATAAATTATCAGAAAAAGATAATTTACAAACAAGGCAAATTCTAGTGGAAAGAAATTTAAGATTAGTAGTATACATAGCAAAAAAATTTGAGAATACTGGAATAGGAATAGAAGATTTAATATCAATAGGAACTATAGGACTTATGAAAGGTGTTAATACATTTGATAATAATAAAAAAATCAAATTAGCAACATATGCATCAAGATGTATAGAAAATGAGATATTAATGTTCTTAAGGAGAAGTAACAAAATAAAAGGGGAAGTATCATTTGATGAACCACTTAACAAAGACTGTGATGGAAATGAATTACTATTATCTGATATTTTAGGTACTGATCCAGATGTAACCTCAAGAAAATTAGAAGAGGAAGTTGACAAATCTTTATTAAAAGCTTCAATTCAAAAATTAAATGATAGAGAAAAAAATATTATGGAAATGAGATTTGGATTTTTAACAGGAAATGAAAAAACTCAAAAAGAAGTAGCAGACGAGTTAGGAATATCACAAAGTTATATTTCCCGACTAGAGAAAAAAATCATAAATAAAATGAAAAAAGACATATCAAGTAAAATAGGATGATTGACAAAATATAACATACAAGAAACGCATCCTTATAGAGGAGACAATTTTTACAATTTGTATTAAAAGTAAAAACAGAATAAAAAACCTCTTTTTGGAAATAATGAAATTAAGATTATTTCTAAAGGAGGTTTTCTTTTTGATAAATAAAGTAGAAATATGTGGAGTAAATACATCCCAATTACCACTACTTTCAAAAAAAGAAAAAGAAGAACTATTTATAAAAATAAAAGAAGGAGACGAAGAAGCAAGAAATAAATTTATAAACGGAAATTTAAGATTAGTATTAAGTGTAATACAAAGATTTTATGGAAGAGGAGAAAGTGCAGACGATTTATTTCAAATAGGATGTGTAGGATTAATAAAAGCGATGGACAATTTTGATTTAAGTCAAAATGTACAATTTAGCACATATGCAGTTCCAATGATAATAGGTGAAATAAGAAGATATTTAAGAGATAATAATAGTATTAGAGTTAGCCGATCAGTAAGAGATTTAGCTTACAAATCAATACAATATAAAGAAAGATATACAAAGGAGAACGGAAAAGAGCCAACATTGGAGCAAATAGCTAAAGAACTTAACGTAGAAAAAGAAGATATAGCATTTAGTTTAGATGCCATACAAGATCCAATATCTTTACAAGAACCAATATACAATGATGGAAGTGAAAGTATATATATAATGGATCAGGTAAAAGATAGCAAAAATACAGATGAATTGTGGGCAGAAAATATGACCATAGCACAAGCAATGACCAAACTGAATGATAAAGAAAAAATGATAATAAACAAAAGATTTTTTGATGGAAGAACACAAATGGAAGTGGCAGAGGAAATAGGTATATCTCAAGCTCAAGTATCAAGACTAGAAAAAAGTGCAATAAATCATATAAAAAGATTATATAAATAAACCTGTGACAAAAGGATTTTCCTTTTTGCCACAGGTTTATTTGCAACTACAATCTTAAAAGATATTTGGGCTCAATCCATCCAAAGTCGAAAGCTTCTTTGTCATCATCTCTACCATTATAGGTACAAATGGATAATATTAATAACATAATTTACATAAAAATCAAGAAATAAAAATAGGAAATTTTTTGTACATATATACATATAATTTTAATATATAGAGGAGGTCATATGAAGGAAAAAGGATTAGACTTTAAGCATAAAGAAGTAATTAATATAGTAGATGGAAAAAAACTAGGATATGTGCAAGATGTTTGTGCAGATTTAGAAACAGGAACTATAACATCTATAATCGTACCAGGAGAAAGCAATAAATTACTTAATATATTTGCAAACAATAACGAAATTGTTATTCCATGGGACAAAATACGATGTATTGGTGATGAATTAATTCTTGTAGAAATTTCAACATTATAAATGAAATATTTATAATGATTGTATAATTGATTTTTATTAAAAAAAATTAGTAAAAATAAAATAAAAAAATAGTAAAAAAATATTGACAAAATACAACTAAATATGATAATATAAAAAAGTACCAAACAGCAGACGAAATATTATAAATAAAAACAGAAGAATTAGTAATAAATTGAACAACATAAGAATAGTATACTAAGGTAATTACTAGTTTTTTATTTTGCTCCAAAATTGGTAAAAAATAAAAAGTAAAAAATATTTTAAAAAAGTGTTGACAAGAGGAAAATGGTAT
>CAOPQH010000068.1 GCA_948505485.1 uncultured Clostridia bacterium | reverse complement strand
TCTAAAAAGTGATACCTTGTAGTATCACTTCTTTTTTGGTGGCTTCAACTGGAATTCGTCAAGCCGCGTCGGAAAAATAGTCCACTGGACTATTTTTGCCTTAGTTTCAGGCTAACCCTGTTAGCCTAAAACTTGGCAACCTCCTTTTCGATTCCAGTCATCTCTACTTCATCTAAAAAGTGATACCTTGTAGTATCACTTCTTTTTTGGTGGCTTCAACTGGAATCGAACCAGTGACACAAGGATTTTCAGTCCTCTGCTCTACCAACTGAGCTATGAAGCCATATATAAAAAAAAATGGCGACCTGGAACGGGCTCGAACCGTCGACCTCTAGCGTGACAGGCTAGCGTTCTAACCAACTGAACTACCGGGCCATAAAATGGTGGTCGCTATAGGGCTCGAACCTATGACCCCCTGCTTGTAAGGCAGATGCTCTCCCAGCTGAGCTATGCGACCATGTCCTTTCGACAAGATTTAGTATACTATTTTTTTACTATATTGTCAATACTTATTTTGAATTTTTTAAATAAAATGTAACTATTCGTTACAAATCATGACCGATTTAATTTTATAAAATTATGAAGATGAGTGGTCATTTCTCTGAAATTAGCTTGGCATATGAAGATAAATAATTTTTATTAATTATAAATTTAAATATAGCAAAATCGGGCGATTGCTAATCGCCCATTTACTATTCTAATTTATCGTTTTTTTTATATTTCTGAATTGTTACATAAAATCTATTTAATTTTATTATCCTTGCTTTCTTTTTTCTTTTTTTCTATTAACTTATTTTCTAATTTTGAAATTATACATATAATACTTACTACATATAATAACAATATTATAGCAGTTGTTATTCTTCCTATTGGTATTCTAAATAATGCAACAACACTCATAAAAGTAGCTTCTGATAATACTACTGTTAATATTATTTTTAATATACTTTTAAATGCACCTATTTTTCTAAATCTTATTGCACTATATATTAATATTATAACTATTGAAATAATAAAAGGATATACATATTTTTTATAAATATCTTTTAGTCTTGTATGTGGCACATTAACTACATTTACCTCTTCTGCTTTATTTTCTAATTCGTATTTTTCGTTTATCTTTGTTACTATATTATTTTTTTCTTCGTCTGTTATGTCTTTTGATTTAATAGATACCATATCTTTAAAGATTTCAACTTTTTCTATTAAAACATCTTTATTCCCTAAGGTTTCATTTGTTATTGCTTTTATGTCTTTAACATCAAATTCTTTTCCTATATATATTTCTACTTTTTTTGTAGTTTCATAACTTAAATCAAATTTAAATCCCTTTATTGCAATCATTATAATCCCAGCTAATATTATTATACAAATAAGTAAATATTTTATATTATTTTTTTTCATTAATTGTTTCATTTACAAGCCTCCTATACTTTCTCTTTGGATATTTCCTATTTTAAAAAACTTCTTGTGATAATTATGTTATAAAGTGCTATAATTGCTAATCCCCATACCATTGTCATTCCAAAGCTACTTATAGGAATCCAACTAACAAAGCTAAATGCAATGCTTATTATAACAACAGGTATCATCTTTATAAAAAATTCTTTAAATGATTGTTTAATTACATTATTTATTGATTTTTCCTTCTTTAATGTATTTAATATTATTACATTAAATATATAATTTAATAAAACTACTATAAACATTGATACTAAACTATTTAATGTAACTATTACATTAGTGTATCTAATTATTAATGTACATACTGCTATAAAACCTATAAAAGATATACTAGCAAGTAGTCCTTTAAATTTATATTTCAATATTAATACTATTAGAGCAATCACTAAAATTAATCCTGCAACTATTGCAACTTTTTGTAGTACGTCCCATGTTAAATCTGTTGCTACATATTTATTTTCATCTAGTTTGTATTTTATTGGTAAATTTCCTTTATCTAATAATGTTGCTATTGTTGATGCTTTTTCGATTGTATCATTTAAAGTTTCTTTATCTGATGTAGATTGTCCCATAGATAATTGTATTGTTCCATTTTCAATTGGATCTTCGAAGCTAGTTGAAAGCATTTCACTTCCATCTATTTTTAATGAAATTTTCTTTTCTACTGTTTCTGTCTTTGTTTCAGTTTCTTCTGTTTTTTGGTCTTCTGTTGCATTTTCTTCTGTTTTTTGTTCCTCTGGTGTATTTTCTTCTTTTTCTACTTCAGTTTTTACATATGTTCTAGAAATTTCATTTAATTTTTCTTTTCCTTCTTTGTTTAATTCAATACTTAAATATACTGTTGTTCCTGTAGTGTCTGTATTGTATAATACATCTGCATTTTTTAATTGATTATTTGATATTAACACTTCTTCTGTTTCTGCATCTTGTATTTCAAATTTTCCTACTTCGCTTATATTACTAATAGTATGATCTATATTATTATCTTCTGGCAATTCTAAGTATATTGTTCCTGTAGCTTCTTCTAATCTAATTATATAATTATTAACTTTTAATTCTTTTAATCTTTTTTCAATTATTTCTTTCGATTTTTCATAATTTTCTAATGTTAATACTTCTTCTTTATTGTTAGGTATTTCCTCTTTTGTATATCCTTTTTGAGATATCTCTTCGTCTGATAATTCCTCTTCAACCTTTTTTCCTTCTGCATCTTTTATAATAGTTTCTTTTTCATCATTCACCTTTAAAGATAATACTCTTCTTCCTTCTAAATCCATATTATATTTATAATCTTTAATTACATTTTCCATTCTATTTGTTTTTTGCACATATATTCCTATAAATGCAATTAAGCTTATTAGTATTACAACTAAAATTTTTGTTATTGTTGGTATTATTTTATTTTTTTTCACTATTATTCCTCCTAATTTTATAATAATTTTGTGTCGTTTATTATTAGTTCAAACCATATATTTAAATACTTTGCTGCATATTTGCTCATCATTGTTCTTTTCATAAATATTTCAAAATAATCTAACACAGGACACATTTTGGTATCGATAATTAAATCAAGTGTAACTGTTCTGTTTTCGCTGTCAATTATTAAATCTGAATCTGTTACGGCATAATTAACTTTATCATGAATATCAAATGTAGTCATATTAGTTTTTGCAACTCTATCCCTATGCACATCAGATTTATCCGCTAATATCAGTGCTGCAGATATATCACTAATAGCTGTTCCTGTATCTTCATCATGGTTTCCTATTGCCATCATTATTTCTGTTCTATCTTGTACAGGCATTCCCATTTCTTTTAAAATATTATATGCAATTATTGCTCCACTATGGGCATGATCATATCTATTAACGCAATTTCCTAAATCGTGCATATATCCTGCAATTTTTCCTAACTGTATGATATGTTCATCATATCCTAACTTTGTCAAAATTTCTTCAGTCCTATTTGCAACTATTCCTAAATGTCTATAAGAATGTTCTGTGTATCCGCAATCCATCTAGTTGCTTTTGTGCTCCTGCTATCAAAGCTTTTACTTCATCGTTTTGCACTACATCTTCAAAAGTTATCATACATTTCCTCCTTAGTCTTTATAAATTTTATCCCAAAATAAAAAAAATATCAACTATTTTTTATTAATAATCGATATTTTTATTTTTTATTTTTTATTTACTCCTAATATTCCACCTAAGGCACCTAAAATCATTCCAATTATAATAGTAATAATTGACTCTAAATTAAATGAAAAATCAGAACTTATAGCGCTTGATAGTATGTATATTGTAAGCAAATAACAAAATCCAATTATAGTTCCATTTAAGATTCCTCTTTTTTTTATTTTTAAACTACTTATAGAGCTTCCTATCAATATACTTATTCCTGTTATTATAATTACAGAAGGTTTTATAATATTTTCATTTATATCTGTATATGTCATCACTGCTGATAATATAAATAATAATATCATAGTTACTACTATTGAAATAATAATTCCTTCAAATATATATTTTAAGTTACTAATCTTTTTAACCATTTCCATATACATCTTCTCCTCTTAATAATTTATATGAATAAAAAAAAATAATAGAACTATAATTTTTCTATTACTTCTTCTAAATCCTCTAATATTTTTTTTATTATTACTTCTCTAGAAAATTCTTTACTAAATTCTTTTTTTAATGATGTCGCAATCATTTCTGTTTCTTTACAAAATTCTTCTTCGTTAACATTAAACCCTATACTTATTATTAAATACTTAATGTTTTTTCCTAAAGTATGTACTTCTGTTAATATGCCACTTATTTTTTTATTATTTAAAATTAAATCATTAGGCTCTTTTATTTTTAAATCATAATTATACAATTCATATATTGATTTTTTAATACTTTGTGCAATTTTTACAGTTAGTTTTGGTATAGTAGAAATTGTAAATTTTGGTTTTATCATTATAGTCATTGCAATATTTTTGCCAGCACCAGTATACCAATTTCTTCCTTTTGTTCCTATACCAGATGTTTGTTTGTCTGTAATTATAACTTCTCCGTTTTGTAATTCGTTATATTTATTTTTTGCGTATGTATGAGTAGAATCTATTTCTTTATAATATTGAATCTTTTTTCCTATATATTTTGTTTTCATATCACTAATTAACTTAATATCCATTATCTTTCTTCTTTCTTTTTCTCATCTTCTCTTCTTTCATTTTGAACACTTCTTAATATAGCTATTTGCTCATTAAAGTTTGAAAATAATACATTTAAATTTAGCATTCTATCAACTATTTGCATCTTTTCTTCTGTATTGCTTGTTTGTTCTGACATTTTTAATAATACTTTTTCAATATTTTCTATAATCTTTTTATCTATTTCTTTTATTCTTTCGTTATCTTTTTGTAATTGCTGTTTTAAATTTTCCATTGTTTCATCTCCTTAAAATAATACAATATTATATTTTAATTTATTTAGATAATTATTAATATATACACATAAATTTTACTTACTATATTATTATCGTTTTATATTATATGTATATTGTCTTTTAAAAATTAACGATAATAATTATATTATTTATAAAGCATTTTGTCAATATTATTGTAAACCTATAATTGCAAAAAGCCTACACTTTCGGTATAGGCTAATTTATTTTATGCACTTGCATGCGCTTTTCGTTTTTGCTCATATTTTATTTCTCTAATGTATATAATTGTTATTTTTATATAATTTATATCATAATACTTTACTTTTTACTAGAAATATGACAATAAAAATAGATTTGTTATAAAAATTTAATATTTTTGTAATAATTTTAAAAAGAGAATTTCCTAAATAGAAATCCTCTTACTGTAAATATATAAACCTATATTTACTAAGTTATGCATCCATTACGAATCCCTGCGACTTGAAGAAAGCCTCAAATTTTGTTTCTAACTCTTGCTTTGAGAAATGATAATAAAAGCTAGTTGTAAACATATCAAAAACAGTAATATCTGACACTTTCCATCTCTTTTCTTTTTGTATATATTCAAAAGTTCGTACACAAAGTCTATCAGTAGCATATCCGTCATAATTTCCTCGAAATACTAAAATCTTTTTCAATAAAATCTCTGGATTCTCTAAAACTTGTTTCATTTCAACTTTTGAACATCCTGCAATTAAACTACTTGCCTCTTCGTCGCTTAATCCTTTTAAATCGTGAAACCGCATATTTTTTCCTCCATAACTATAATTTATTTGACTAATGTCATTAATTTAATTATAAAAGGAAAACTTTTTTATGTAAAATACATATTTGTTTGCAAAGTATAACTTTAAGTTATACTTTGCAATTATCTTTTAAAACGTTAATTAAATCATTTAATTCTTTAAAATTATTATTAATATTATAATATAAACCAAATTCTGCATTTGGAAGTGAAAAATCAACATTTAAAACGCATAATTCATTATTTGCTAGTTTCTCTTCTATGTATTCTTTCGTTATGACAGCTATTATATCTCTAGCTTTTAATAATTCAAGTATTGCAGTATAATTCACATTATCTACGTTAATTTTATCTTCTTCATTATATTCAAGAGCTTTTATTAAATTTTGGTATGCACTAGAAAACTTTTTCAAAGTATATATTGTTATATTTCTTAAATCCTCTTTAGATAGTTTTTTATTCAAATACTGTGAGTTGGAATTTACAATAAATACATCATGTAACTCTCCAATTTTTATAAATTTAATTTCTTTTGACTTATATAATTCATCACTATATTTTTTAGAAAATGCAAGATTTATTTTTTGTTTTTCTAACATAGAAAACATATTCTCAGCTGTTAACTTATGAATGTTAATAATGCTATACTAATAATAGCTTAAGACATATAGTCAGTCATTGAGCAACACCTGATATGTGAGTGATGACACATATCTTTTTTTATGCCAAAAAAAACAGAGCAGGTGATGAACTGCTCTGAACTGAAAATCAGTTTTTATTTGTGTTGCGATATGTATTCAATTCTTCCAATTTTTCAATCTTCTGAAGCAGAATCCATATTAACATATAGCCTGACATTTTCAACAACACCTCCTATCTAGCATTGCCGAAAGGCTTTTTAGTTTACACTATTTATTAACTAAAAGCAATACTATTTTAAAAAATAGAAACGCAAGCGTTTCTATTTTTTGAAAATAAAAGGGGATGTTTTTTAAATTTTATCAGTTACATTTTTAATGTTTACTGACTATACTTATAATATAACAATAAAATTTGTTCATTGTGTGACCTAATTGTGTAATTTTTATTTTTTTATGGTTGTTCTGCTAAAGTTATTAAAATCTCTTTTTCTTCCCCATTTCTATTAACTTTTACTTTTAATTCATCTCCAATTTTGTGAGAATTCTTAATTTCATTTAATTTATCCATTGTTTTTATTTCTTGACCATCTGCTTGAATTATTACATCTCCTGTTTTTATTCCAGCCTTTTCTGCTGCTGAAAAATCTTCTACTGCTTTAACATAAACACCTTCTACTATATTATTTCTTTTAGCAGTTTCTACATCTACATCTATTCCAGAAATTCCTATATATGGTCTTTTTACTTTATTATATTGAATTAATTGATCTTTTATATCTAATGTAGAATTTATTGGTATTGCAAATCCCATTCCTTCAACTCCAGTAGAAGATACTTTCATTGTATTAACACCTATAACTTTTCCTTCACTATTTACTAATGCTCCTCCACTATTTCCAGAATTTATTGCAGCATCTGTTTGTATTAAATTAAATTTTTTGCCGTCTGAATCTGTAACTTCTCTATTAACTGCACTTACAACACCGCAAGTTATACTACTTTCCATTCCTAAAGGACTTCCAACAGCCATAGCAAATTCACCCACTTTTATAGAATTAGAATCAGCTATTTCTGCAGCAGTTAATCCTTCTTTTTCAATTTTTATAACAGCTAAATCTGTTTGTTCATCTTTTCCAATTATTTTAGCTTCATACTCTGTTTCATCATTATATAATTTAACAGTTAGCTTAGTTGCTTCCGATATTTGATAATATGATTCAGAAGATGATGATGAAACAACATGATTATTTGTTAAAATATATCCATCTTGGCTAATTATAATACCAGATCCTGATGCTGATGCACTAGAATTAGCTTCTCTACCAAACATTGAAAACATTTGATTTGTAACATTATATTCAACTTGAATACCAACAATAGATGGTAATACTTTATTGGCAGCATATACAGATGTATCTGTATATTTTGATAATGAAATTTGATCTACAGTTCCGTCTGTTTGTGATGAAGTAGGATTAGAAGTTTGAATAACTGTAGATGTTGCTCCTAATATCTTACCTTTTATTTCTGGAATTCCAAAACATATTCCTATTACTAATCCACAACCAACTACTCCACTAATAAATGGAATTATTACATTATTTTTTATACTTCCTTTTGATTTAGTTATATTATAATCATTATATGTTCCATTTTTTACACTCTTAAAACCATTTGTTTTTTCGTTTTCTCCCATGATTTTCCTCCTTATTCATTTAAATATATAATAACTTAATTATAATTAATCATACAATATATTTGTGAAAAGTTTGTGAATTTTTTGAAAATTTTATTAAGTTTACAATAAAGGCCAACTATTTATAAAATTATCTTTGTCTTAGAATATGACTAAGTCCATCTCATTTGTAAATTCT
>CAOPQH010000067.1 GCA_948505485.1 uncultured Clostridia bacterium | reverse complement strand
CAACCCTTGCTCCAAACGGATCGCAGGGGGGAATTTCTGGTACCATTGATGTAAATTGGTGGTATCAGCAGTATATAAGCGGTCATATTACTTGGGACCGTTTGATGGAGATATTAGGTTGGTATAACTACAAAGGTAGTATGGTATCAACCGCAACAGAGACGACTTACTACTTTTATGACGAAAGTGGTAAGTTAATAAAGCAGGAAACTGTGAAAACCAGTACAGCAACAGAAACTGGCACAGGAACTGTCGGAGGAACTATTGGAGACAAAGGTCAGGCCAATCTGTCAGCAGATGTGACAGAAAAAGGCCAGGCAACCGTTCAGGTATCAATTAACGGTAATGGGACGGGAACAACCAAGGTCGCAAAGACTAAGGTTAAAACGTTCTATTACATGAAACCTGCCGGAAATCATCGTAAGTTGATGATAAAAAAGGCAGGACAGAAAGCGGCAGCCCTGTGCGCGCCCTACTTCAACAAGAAGAAGGGGATTCTGAAGTGGGACAAAAACACGTACAAAAATATTAAGTACGTAAGTTTCACCTCAGACAGTAGACAAGTTTTTGCCCAAACAAGGGCAAATAAAATCTTGATTATCGCGAGAGCGAAATCTAAGAACGGAATTGTCTACAAAGTAAGGAAACTCAAAGGCACTTGGTCAAAGGTTGTAGAAGACAATCGGAAGCTTGTGCCACGGGTTTCAAACGGCAGAGGGCTTGTGAAGTCAGTAGGTGACCTTCAACCTGTAAAGGTAAAGGTCAAAAAATAAAGTTTTGTGTGCAGAAAGCCGGGAAACTTTCGGATGTTTTTTATCCGAAAGCCCCGGCTTTCATCTTTTTTTATTGTAATTGTTCTATTAATTGTTCTTACAGTTAAGTTAACAGTATCTTAAGGTCCGCGCAGGAGGATTAATTATTTTTTATCAAAAGCTGGTAGGAAGACCCTAGCTATGTTTACGTAAGCGATTGAAAAAAATAATTAATCCTACGTTGCAGGACATCAGAAAAACTATAATAACGAACTGTAAGAACAAAAGGTTACAATTCACGGCTATACTCAGATTAACTAGAAATAATATATAAAATTATGAAGATGAGCGGTCGAAAGTAATTGAAGATAGAAACTATTAATCAATTTTTAGGGGTTGTTTGAGTCACATCGAAAAAGGGACCCTAAAAATTGATTTAAAGTTTCTCTGAAATTAGCTTGAGCATGTGAAGATGAATAATTTTTATATATTATTTCTTATAAACTACAAAATTAAATCGACTGTGAACTGTAATAAAAAAAGTTAAAAAAACAATGTTTTTTTAACTTAGCTATTGAAAAAAAATAATGTTTTATATATAATATTGTACAAGTTAATATAAGCTACAAATGTTTATATTTACTAGGTTATAGGTAAACCTAAATATAAAACCTAAATACATAAACAAGGAGATATAGTATAAATTACTATTAATAAAAAAATGAAAATATTAGTATTAAACTGTGGAAGTTCATCATTAAAATATCAATTAATTAATATGGAAACAGAAGAAGTCTTAGCTTCTGGAAAATATGAAAGAATAGGAGAACAAGAAGCATTTATAACACATAAAGCAAATGGTCAAAAAACAGAAATAAAGCACACGGCTTTAGACCATACAGAAGCAATAGATTTTACTTTAAAACAATTAACAAACCCAGAATATAAAGTTATAGATACCTTAGACGAAATTAATGCAATAGGTCACAGATTAGTGCATGGAGGAGAAAAAATAAGTGAATCTGTAATAATTGATGAAAATGTTATAAATGTTTTAAAAGAATGTACAGACTTAGCACCACTACATAATCCAGCCGGAATAATGGGAATAGAAGCATGTCAAAAAGTTATGCCTGGTAAAAAAATGGTAGGCGTGTTTGATACAGCATTTCATCAAAGTATACCTAAAGAAAGATATATATATCCAATACCTTACGAATATTATGAAAAATATGGTATAAGAAAATACGGTTTTCATGGAACTTCACACATGTATGTTTCAAAAAGATTAGCAGAAATAGAAAATAAAGATATAAAAGATTTAAAAATAATTACATGCCATTTAGGACAAGGATCTAGTATATGTGCTGTACAAGGAGGGAAATCAGTAGATACAAGTATGGGATTAACTCCTTTAGCGGGAATACCAATGGTAACAAGATCAGGAGATTTAGATCCTTCTGTTGTTACATTTTTAATGAAAAAAGAAAATTTATCTGCAAACGAAGTAGAAAATATTTTAAATAAAAAATCAGGTGTACAAGGGATATCAGGATTAGCACCAGACTTTAGAGTCATCGAAACAGCATCAGTAGAAAATAATGAAAAGGCTCTTATAGCAATGAATACTTTTAAATACGAGGTTGCAAGTTATATAGCAAAATATGCAGTTGCAATGAATGGTGTTGATGCAATAGTATTTACAGGTGGAGTTGGAGAAAATCAAATAAATATTAGAAAAGGTATATGTGAGCAATTAACATTTATGGGAGTGGATATTGATGAAGAAGCTAACAATTGTAGAGGAGAAGAAAAATTAGTTTCTAAATCAAACTCAAAAGTAAAAGTATATATAATACCTACAAACGAAGAACTTATGATAGCACAAGAAACGCAAAGATTAATTAAAGATTAGTTAAAACATATTTATATTATAGGAAGTTTAAAGACTTTTCTATAATATAAATTTTATAAATAAAACTATTGTACATTTAAAAATATGCTTGTAATATAAATGAAACTAGATTATTTTAAATAAATTTAATATTAGGGGGAGTATTAAAATGGCAAAAATATTAGAAGATATATCAAGAACTTTTAACGAATTTTTACTATTACCAAATTTAACAGATGAAAGATGTATACCATCAAACGTATCCTTAAGAACACCACTTGTTAAATATAAAAAAGGAGAAGAAGCAAAATATTATGCAAATGTTCCAATGGTTTCTGCAATTATGCAATCAGTTTCAGGCGAAGAAATGGGAATTGCATTAGCAAGAGAAGGAGGAGTTGCTTTTATATATGGTTCTCAATCTATAGAGTCACAAGCAAAGATGGTAAAACATGTAAAAAAACACAAAGCTGGATTTGTAGTAAGTGATTCAAATGTAAAAAGTGGAACACCACTTAAAGATGTAATTACATTAGTAAAAGAAACAGGTCACTCAACAGTGATTGTAACAGATGATGGATCATGTAATGGTAAATTTATAGGTCTAGTTACAGATAAAGATTATAGAATTACAAGAGACAATATGGATGCACCTATTGATAATTTTATGACACCAAAAGATAAAGTAGTATGGGCAGAAGATGGAATTAGTTTGTCAGAGGCAAATGATTTAATTTGGATTAATAAAAAAGCTTGTTTACCAATATTATCAAAAGAAGGAAATTTAAAATATTTAGTATTTAGAAAAGATTATGAAGATAGAAAACATAACCCAAATTCTTTACTTGATGAAAATAAAAGGTATATAGTAGGTGCTGGTATAAATACTAGAGATTATGAAGAAAGAATACCTGCGTTAGTTGATGCTGGAGTTGATTTAATTTGTATGGATTCTTCAGATGGATATTCTGTATGGCAAAAAAATACTATAGATTTTGTAAGAGCTAAATATGGAGATTCTGTAAAGATAGGTGCAGGAAATGTAGTAGACAGAGAGGGATTTAGATATTTAGCAGAAGCTGGTGCAGACTTTATAAAAGTTGGTGTTGGTGGAGGATCTATCTGTATAACACGTGAAACGAAAGGAATTGGAAGAGGACAAGCTAGTAGTTTAATTGATGTTATACAAGCAAGAAATGAATATTTTGAAGAAACAGGTATATATATTCCAGTATGTTCTGATGGTGGTATAGTTCATGATCATCATATAACAATAGCTTTAGCATTAGGTGCTGATTTTGTAATGATGGGAAGATATTTTGCAAGATTTGATGAAAGTCCAACAAGAGTTGTAAAAAAAGGTAATACTTTTGTTAAAGAATATTGGGGAGAAGGATCAAATAGAGCAAGAAATTGGCAAAGATATGATATGGGAGGAGATAAAAAACTTTCTTTTGAAGAAGGAGTAGACTCTTATATACCTTATGCTGGTCCATTAAAAGATAATTTAGATTTAACAGTTGCAAAAATAAAATCTACAATGTGTAACTGTGGAGCTATTACTATACCAGAATTGCATGAGAAGGCAAGACTTACTTTAGTTTCTGATGTAAGTATTTCAGAAGGTAGTGCACATGATGTAATATTAAAAGAATTAGATAATCAAATGTTATAATGTAATAAAAAATTTTCTGTAAAATATATTATAAAACTCTCGACATGTCGAGAGTTTTTAGTTGTAAATTAGCATAAAAAATTGTTAAAAGACAATAATAAATAAAAAACGGGGGTTTTTTATGTGGAATTTTAGTATAGAAGATGTTTTAAAATATTATAATACAGATATAAAAGGATTAACAGATGAAGAAGCTCAAAAGAGAATAAAGCAAAATGGGAAAAATCAAATTCCTAAAGCAAAAAAAGAAACTATACTTCAAATTTTTATAGAGCAATTTAAAAGTCCTATTATAGCAATATTAGTAATAGCTGCAATATTTTCAATTTTAACAAAAAGTTATGCTGATTCAACATTTATTTTTGCTGTTATTATAATTAATTCAATAATTGGAACATATCAAGAATGGAATTCTGAAAAGAATAGCCAAAAATTGGAAAATATGATAAGAATAAATTCTAAAATTATAAGAGATAATGAAACAAAAACAATAGATTCTGAAAATATCGTTGTCGGAGATATAGTATTACTTGAATCTGGAGATAAAGTTCCAGCAGATTTAAGATTAATTGAAACACATGAGTTGTCTATAGATGAATCTATTCTTACAGGAGAATCCATTCCAAAATTTAAAGATACACAAATACAAGACGAAGCAGCAAGTTTAGTAGACAGAAATAATATAGCATATGCAGGTTGTATTGTTACCAAAGGAAGAGGAAAAGGAATTGTAATTTCTGTAGGAAAAAATACAGAATTCGGAAAAGTTGCAGAAAATGTACTAAGTAGCGAGGAAACTAAATCTCCTTTAGTTATAAGAATGGAAAAGTTTTCTAAACAAATAAGTATTGGATTTGTAATTTTTGCAATAATTATGTGTGTTTTCTTATATATAAAATCTTACAGTATTATAGATATTTTTTCAACTGTAGTAGCGTTAACAGTTTCTGCCATACCAGAAGGATTAACAATTGCAATGACTATAGTGTTGTCTATATCAGCATCGAAAATGGCAAAAAAGAATGTTATTGTAAAAAAATTAAATGCTGTTGAAAGTTTAGGAAGTTGTACTAAAATTGCAACAGATAAAACTGGTACTCTTACAGCAAATGAGCAAACTGCTAAAAAAATAGTTTTGCCTAATAATGAAATTGCATATATAACAGGAGTAGGATATAACGATTTAGGAGATATAGAAACTGAAGATGAATTTTCATCAGATAATTATAACCAAATAAAAGATATTGCTAAACTAGGTTTGATAAATAATGAAGCAAGTTTAAAATTAAAAAATAATGAATGGGTATATTATGGAGATGCAATTGATGTTGCATTTCTATCATTAGCATTGAAATTAGGAGTAAAAAACAATAATGAAATTATAGAAACAATTCCTTACGAGTCAAAACTAAAATATTCATCTGTATTGTATGAAGAAAAAATTAAAGATAATAAAATTTATTATTCAACTGTAAAAGGAGGAGTTGAAAAAGTCTTAGAATTTTGCAATAAGATGCAAGAAGGAGATAAAATAGTAGACCTTGATTATAATAAAATAATTAAACAAGCAGATAATTTATCAAATGAAGGATTTAGAGTTATAGCTTTAGCTAAAGGTATAAAAGAAAATTTTTACAATAGTTATACAGAAAAAGATATTCCTAAATTAGTTTATATGGGAATGGTTGCATTTGTAGATCCAATAAGAGAAGATGTAACAGAAGCTATTAATCAATGTAAAAAGGCAGGAATAGGAGTATCCATGATAACAGGAGACTATAAACTAACAGCAGAATCAATTGCTAAAAGATTAGGAATTGATGAAGTTTATTCAAGAGTTACACCAATGCAAAAATTAGAAATAGTAGAAAAATTTAAAAATGAAGGTGAATTTATAGCAGTTACAGGTGATGGAGTTAATGACACACCAGCTTTGAAGGCGGCCAATATAGGTGTTGCAATGGGAAGTGGAACAGATATTGCTAAAGAAACAGGAAATATGATAATAGTAGATGATAATTTTTCAAGTATTGTTAAAGGTGTAGAAGAGGGAAGAAGGGCATATAACAATATAAGAAAAGTAATTTATTTGCTTTTATCAACAGGTTTTTCTGAAATAATTTTATTTGTATTTTCTATGATTTTCGGATTACCAATACCTCTTGTTGCAATTCAATTATTATGGCTAAATTTAATTAGTAATGGAATACAAGGAGATGCGTTAGCTTTTGAAAGAGATATAGAAGATGTTATGAATAAAAAAGTGAAGAAGAAAGATGAAAAAATTTTTAATAAATTATTAGTAAATGAAATTATAGTTTCATCTTTAGTAATGGCCATAATTGAATTTGTTGTTTATATATATTTAATAAAAGTTAAAAATTATAATATTGAACTAATTAGAAGTATATTATTAACTTTGATGGTATTTATGGAAAATGTTCATATTTTTAATTGTAGAAGTGAAAATATATCTATAACTAAAATACCTTTAAAAAACAATAAATTTTTAATAAGTTCTATTATTATAACATCTTTAATACAAATTATAATCGTATCTTATCAGTCTTTATCTTCATTTTTTAAGATGGCTACTATAAATATTGGTACAATTTTAATATTGCTTTTATTAACAATTCCACTTTTGCTCGCAATGGAGATATTTAAAAAAATAAATAAAACTGCATAATTATAATTTTATTTTTATAATATAGAACAAATCGGAAAGCCTTAATATTAGAAAGTCAGCATGACTTTCCTAATATATAAATAAAGATGCGGACTTTAAAATGTTTATAACAAAAACATTTTAAAGTCCACTTTTGTTATATATATTGTTGTAAAATTAGTCGTCAAGCTACCTGTCAATTGGGTATATATAAATTTTATAATCGCCAAGCTACCTGGTAATAGGACGTTTTCGTTTTCGTCAAGCTCAAACGAAAAGTGCTATCACCACGCATGGCTTCTCTACAATGTTGAAAATATATATTTATAACTGAGACAAAAATCGACATAAAATCATATTATATTATATAAACAATTTAGGAAGGGGGAATAATTAACTTTGGATTTTAATGGAATTAAAATAGGATTTGTGCTTACAGGATCATTTTGTACTTTCAAAAAAACAATACCAGAAATGAAAAAATTAGTACAAAAAGGTGCTGAGGTTATTCCTGTGATGTCTTATAATGCATATAATTTAGATACAAAATTTGGAGATGCCAAAGATTTTATAGATGAAATTGAAACCATAACTGGTAAAAAAATAATCCATACTATACAAGGAGCAGAGCCGATAGGCCCTAAAAAAATGACAGATATTATGATTATTGCACCTGCTACAGGAAATACTATTGCAAAATTAGCAAATGATATAATTGATACTCCAGCAACAATGGCTGCAAAATCACATTTAAGAAATAATAACCCTTTAATTATAGCAGTTTCTACTAATAATGGTCTTAGTGGAAATGCAGAGAACATAGGAAAATTATTAAATAGAAGTAATTATTATTTTGTACCTTTTAGGCAAGATAATCCAATTACGAAACCACGTTCAATTGTATTTGATAATACTTATATAGAAAAAACAATTGAATATGCATTAAATAGGGAGCAAATACAGCCAATATTATTATGAATATAAAAATACAGACCTTAAAAATGAAAGTTAAGGTCTGTTTAAAGTAGTTTGTTTAAGATAAATATTATTTACATATTAGCTAATGGATTACTCTCAACAGCATTTCTTACTTGCTCATTACTAACGTGAGTATATATTTCAGTAGTAGAAATGCTTTCATGTCCTAAAAGTTCTTGTAAAGCTCTTATATCAACATTCCCATATTGATACATTAAAGTAGCTGCAGTGTGTCTTAATTTATGAACAGAATATTTATTTGTGTCTAGTCCTGCAGCTTGCAATTCTTTATTTATAATGTGTTGGACAGTTCTTCTACTAATTCTTTCTTTTCTTTCACTTAAAAATAATGCATCTTTAGAATCAACTTTTATTCCTTCTTTAGGTCTTGAAC
>CAOPQH010000066.1 GCA_948505485.1 uncultured Clostridia bacterium | reverse complement strand
GCCCTGTTATCAAAAAGGTAACTGCTCCTGTCAATTTTTATTTTTTTATTCATTTTGGCTTGAATTTGTTTCGTTTTTTTGATTAACAGTATTGTTTGAAGATGTACTATTATTAGTTGTATTATTTTTCTTTTTCTCTTCTTCCTCTTCTTCTTGTACTTTTTGCAATGAATTTATTAAGTTTTGTAATTTTTCTATGTCTTTTCCCATCATCTCCCAATCATTGTTATTTGAAGATTCTGTTAAATTGTTGTTTGCTTTTATAATAGCATCTATTAAGCCTTCTATATCATCTGTATTTTCTATTTCAATATTTACTGCATCTTGAGAAAGTAAACTTTCTAAAGCACTCTTTAGATTATCTCCTATAGCTACTTTACTTCCAGATGCTACTACTACTTTTTTAAGCATTGGTATATCTGATTCATTTAACATTGTTTGATATATTGGCTCTACATATAAAATAGTATTTTCTATAGGTACTACTATCATTTTCTTTGTTATTTTTGTTCCACTAACATTTAGTGCTTTAATCTGAGCTGATATTGTTTCATCTTGTTCTATTTGTTTGTCTAATTGTATAGGTCCTACAATATTACTATCTGACGAGAATTTATATAATTTTAATTTAGATGTTCCATCTTCGTATTTTCCCACTAAATAGGATAATATATTTTGCTTTTTATTTGGTGTATAAGTCTGTATTAATCCTATTGAAGTTTTATCATTTTCTTTTACCATTGTGTAATATGGCTCTAAGATGGTACCTGTAGATTTTGTTGTTTGTGTTACGTTATATTTAGTTAATTCCCATACGTCATCACTTCTATATAAAATATCTGGTTTTACATTATGATATGTAGTAATCATTTGAGCCTGTATATTATATAAATATTGTGGATATATAAAATTATTTGAAATATCTTCTGGTATTTGTTCATCTATATCCTCAAATAGCATTGGATATACATTTCTATATGCCATTGCAATTGGGTCTGTTCTATCAGTTATATAAAATTTCATAGTTCCATCATAGCTGTTAATTAAAACTTTAATCGAATTTCTTATATAATTAATTTTCTCTTTTCTACCATTATTATGTATTGTTGTATATGTTGAATATGGATAACTGTTTGATATTGTATATGCATCTAATACCCAAATTATATTACCTTTCGAATCTACTACTGTATATGGATTATTATCATACATTAACGATGGCATAGCTGTTTTAGCTCTTTTTATTATATTTCTATTTATTAATATTTTACTATCTTTTGATATTGAATTTGAAAATATTAATTTTAAATTTTTCTCTTTAATTCCAAGTACTGCTCTATCCCAAAAGTTTAATGTTAATCCTGCTTTTCCTTGATAAGAATAATCATATTCTTTTCCTTTTTCATCTGTATAATCATATTCTGATTTATTTTTAGTGTTAGTAACAATAGTTTCATTTGTTTCTAATCCAAAATATATACGAGGCTCAGATATATTTAATTTATTATCTTGTCCTGTTATATTTTTTTGAATGTATTCTAGATTTCCTGTATCTGTGGTATTTGTTGCAGATGCAACAATTTCACTATATCCATGTGTGTATTCATAAGTTTTATTATTGTAAGTTCTATCTCCATTTGCAATCTCTCTAGGAGCTAAGTATACTAATTTATCTTGTCCATCTATATTATATCTTCCTATATTAGCATTTCTATATGTATAATACCCTGTATTTGTCTGTTTATCTTCTAAAGTTTGTAAAACTATGTCTTTACCTACTACTGTAACATTTCCTAATATATCTTGATTTCTCTGCGTTTCGTCTAATGTTATTGTTCCAGAATAATCTAAATTATTTTCTTCTATGTTAATATTATATGCATCTTTAGTGTAATCTATGTTATAAGCTATATATTGCTTTTCTTTATCTAATTCGTTTGCATGTACAAAAAATAAATCAAACCCAATCATTACTATAAACAAACATATTAAATATGCTGGAATTATAACTAATGATTTAATGATATTTTTAAATTGGTCTCTTTTAAAATATCTAACAGCCATAAATATAGAAACTACTATTAATATTGCAAATATTCTATATCCCCATACTTTTATAATAGATTCTGTAAATCCTGCACCAATTAATTCTGTTTCTTCATTAACTGTTAAGAATTTTTGTAATACGATGTTTTGTGTATTTACTAATGTTATAAGCGCAATTCCTATAGCTATAAGTCTTACATTTCTTGTTAATTTTTTCATCATATTACTTACTTTTAGCATTTTTCTGTCTATTCCATCAAATTTCATATTAAATACTATTATATAATATATTGCCATATATATACTTAAAAATATAACTAATGCTATAAAATATATAATTATTAGTTCTATTAGTGGCTTTATGAACATATAATATGAGATATCCATATTATATAAAGGATCAACAATTCCAAAAGACGCATTGCTTCTAAATAAAATTACTTTATCAAATATTATATTTGATATTAAAACACTTACAATTGAAGATATTACTAATGCTAGCGATTTATTAGGTAGTCTTGGTATTTGCTTTTTTTCTTGCTCAAAAAATACTTTTAATCCCTTTTTTATTCCTCTATTTGTAAAATATATTACAAAATATAAAAATACAAAATTAATTCCCATTATTGTATACTTGTATTGTAAGTTATTAAAAAATATTTGTTTAAAGTTTTCACCTAGCTCTTTGTATTCTAAATAACTTCCCTTTAAAGAAATAAATGTGAAAAATGTGAAAACTAATATAAATAATATAACTAATATCATTCTTAACTTGCTTCTCTTTTGTGGTTTTTTTGTTTGTTCATTTTTTTGTTCCAAATTATTTCACTCCTTTATTCTCATTTTATATAATCGCTTTTACAAATTCCTCTGAATTGAATATTTCCATGTCATCTATTTGTTCACCGATCCCAATAAATTTAATTGGTATTTTATTTTCTTCTACTATTCCTATTACAACTCCACCTTTTGCTGTTCCATCTAATTTTGTTAAAACCAATCCTGTTAAATCGGCTTCTTGTTTAAATGCCTTTACTTGCGAAATAGCATTTTGTCCTGTTGTACCATCTATTACAAGTAGTACTTCCTTTGATGCACTTTCCATTTCTTTATTTATAACTTTCTGTATTTTATTAAGCTCGTCCATTAAGTATTTTTTATTGTGTAATCTTCCTGCAGTATCTACTATTAAGACATCTGCATTTGTCTCTTTTGTTTTTTGTATTGCATCAAATACAACAGATGCAGGATCAACTCCTTCTTCCCTTTTTACAATTTCCGAATTTGATCTTCTAGCCCATATTTCTAATTGCTCAACTGCTGCTGCTCTAAAAGTATCAGCAGCTGCAACTACAACCTTCTTTCCATCTTTTACTAATCTATTTGCTATTTTACCTATTGATGTTGTTTTTCCAACTCCATTTACTCCAACAACTAAAATTACTGATGGCTTAGTTTCTAATTTTAAAGAATTATCCATTTCATCTAATATTAATTTCATTTCTTGTCTTAATACATTTTTTACTTCTTCTTCATCTTGTATTTTTTCTTTTTTTATTCTGTTTCTTAATTTATCTACTATTTTTAATGATGTATCCATTCCTATGTCAGACATTATTAAAACTTCTTCTAACTCTTCTAAAAACTCCTCATCAACTTTTCTAAAAGTACTAAATACATTATTTATTTTTTCATCAAATGATGTTTTTGTCTTATTTAATCCAGTTTTTAATTTATCAAAAAATCCCATTAAAACTTGCTCCTAATCTATTTTTTTAGTTAACACGTAGTATTATAACATATTTATTATTAAAATTCCATAGAAATATTGAAAAACATTAAATACTTTAAAATAATGTTACGATTCACGGCTATACTCAAATTAACTAGAAATAATATATAGAAATTATTCATCTTCGCATGCTCAAGCTAATTTCAGAGAAACTTTAAACCAATTTTTAGGGTCCCTTTTTCGATGTAACTCAAACAATCGCTTAAGTATGTACTTATTTGCTTGCTTTTTTTTATGATAACATATATAATATAAATCATTATTTATATTATTATAATTTTATTGGAGGTTTTTATGAATAAATTAACTATTAGAGATTTATATAAATCTACTAACAATTTTGAAGATAAAGAAGTTATTTTAGAAGGTTGGGTTAGAACTGTTAGAGATTCTAAAACTTTTGGTTTTATTGAATTAAATGATGGTACTTTTTTTAAAAATGTTCAAATTGTATTTGAAAATACTTTAAGTAATTTTGATGAAATTTGTAAACTTACTATTAGTTCTTCTATTAAAGTAACTGGAAAATTTGTTATAACTGAAGGTGCTAAACAACCTTTTGAAATTAAAGCTACAAATGTTGAAATACAAAGTGTTTCTTCTAGTGAATATCCACTTCAAAAGAAAAGACATACTTTTGAATATTTAAGAACTATTTCTCATTTGCGTCCTAGAACAAATACTTTTAGTGCTGTTTTTAGGGTTAGAAGTGTACTTTCTTATGCTATACATAAATTTTTTCAAGAAAAAGATTTTGTATATGTTCATACACCAATTTTAACATCAAGTGATGCAGAAGGTGCTGGAGAAATGTTTAATGTTAATTCTTTTGATTTATCTAATGTGCCTATAGATGAAAATAAAAATGTTGATTTTTCACAGGACTTTTTCGGAAAACCTGCTCATTTAACCGTAAGTGGACAATTAAATGGTGAAACATTTGCAACAGCATTTAGGAATATTTATACATTTGGTCCAACATTTAGAGCAGAAAACTCTAATACTGTAAAGCATGCAGCAGAATTTTGGATGATTGAGCCTGAAATATGTTTTGCAGATTTACAAGATGACATGGATTTAGCAGAAGAAATGATTAAATATATTTTCTCTTATGTATTAGAACATTGCTCAGAAGAAATGGAATTTTTTAATAAATTTGTAGATAATACTTTACTTGAAAGATTAGACAATGTTATAAATTCTGATTTTGGTAGAATTACTTATACTAATGCAATTTCAGAATTAGAAAAACATAATGATAAATTCGAAGTAAAGGTAAGTTGGGGTATTGATTTACAAACAGAACATGAAAGATTTTTATGTGAAGAGATATTTAAAAAACCTGTTTTTGTTACAGACTATCCAGCAGAAATAAAAGCATTTTATATGAAGCTTAATCCTGATAATAAAACTGTAGCAGCTACAGATTTACTTGTACCTGGTATTGGAGAAATAATCGGTGGTAGCCAAAGAGAAGATAATTTAGAAAAATTAATCAAAAAAATAAAAGATCTTGGAATGAAGGAAGAAGATTATTGGTGGTATTTAGATTTACGTAGATATGGTAGTGTTGTTCACTCTGGCTTTGGTCTAGGATTTGAAAGAGCAATTATGTATTTAACAGGAATGAAAAACATTCGCGATGTTATACCTTTTCCAAGAACGCCAAATAATTGTGAATTTTAAAAAAACTCTCAGTTTTAACTGAGAGTTTTTTTATTTTATTCCAAATATTCTGTCTCCTGCGTCTCCAAGTCCTGGTACAATATATCCAATTTCATTTAAGCATTCATCAATCTTTGCACAGTATATTTGAACATCTGGATATGTCTCTTCTAGTTTTTTTATTCCTTCTGGTGCTGCAATTAAGCATAAAAATTTAATTTTCTTTACTCCATCTTCTTTCATCATTTTTATTGCATCTATTGCAGAGCCTCCAGTTGCAAGCATTGGATCTAATAAAATAACTTCTCTGTCTTTAATATCTTTTGGAACTTTATAATAATATCTTACTGGCTCTAAAGTTTCTTCATTACGATATAATCCAATAACTCCAATTTTTGCATTAGGAATAATTCTAGTAATTCCATCTGACATTCCCATTCCTGCTCTTAATATTGGCACAAAAGCATATCTATCTTCATCTACTCTTTTTACAGTTGTTTTTGCCATTGGTGTTTCTACTTCTACATTTTCTGTTTGTGCATCACGTAAAGCCTCATAACATAAAAACATAGCAATTTCACTAGCAAGTTCTCTAAATTCTTTTGTACCTGTTTTTTTGTCTCTTAATATTCCCACTTTGTGCTCAATTAGTGGATGTTTCATTTCTATAGCATTCATTTATTTTCCTCCAATAATTTATCTATACATTTTCTTTTACTTTTTCTTCTTTTTTTGATTTTACTTTTTCTTTGTCTGTTTCATCTTTTTCTTCTGGTAAAAATAAATTGATTAGAATTCCAATTATAGCTGATAAGCTCATTCCTGAAATTGTTACTGATACATCTCCACTAACAATTGATATAGCTGCACCTCCAAGTCCAAGAACCAACATTGCAGATGCTACAATAACATTTTTTGTTTTTCCAAAATCCACTTGATTTTGAATTAAAACTTTTAACCCATTTACTGCGATAAATCCATAAAGTAGTAAACTTACTCCTCCAAGAACTGCATTTGGTATTGTTGAAACAATAGCTGTAAACTTTCCTAAAAATCCTAAGCAAATAGCAAAAATTGCAGCTAATCCAATTACCCATACAGAAGCAATTTTTGTCATTCCTACTACAGATGTATTTTCGCCATATGTTGTATTAGCTGGTCCTCCTAATAGTCCTGCTACAAATGTTGCAATACCATCTCCTAATAATGTTTTATCTAATCCTGGCTCTTTTAACAAATCTTTTCCAATAATGTTACTTAATGATGTATGGTCACCTATATGTTCTGCCATTGTTACTAATGCAATTGGTGCAATTGTAAGTATTGCACTAAAATTAGGTGTATAACTTATAAATGGAATAGCAAACTCTGGCATACTAAAGAATGTTGCTTCTACTACTGGTGTAAAATCAACTAATCCTACACATATTGCTGCAATATAGCCTGTTATTATTCCTATTAAAAAAGGTATAATCTTTAAAAATCCTTTTCCTCTTACAGCTACAATTGCTGTTACTAAGAATGAAACAAGTGCAACAAAAACTGCTTTCCATTCTACTTCAACTCCTGATACAAGTCCTATTTGTGAAATTGCAGATGGTGCTAAACCTAATCCTATTATCATTATCATTGGTCCTATTACAACTGGTGGTAATAATTTATCTAGCCATTTTTTACCTATAAAGTGAATAATTGTTGCAAATATTATATAAATTAACCCTACAGCCATAACTCCTGTCATTGCACCAGATATTCCACCTTTTAAATATGCTGCTACAAGTGGTGCAATAAATGCAAAAGAGCTTCCTAAATAAACTGGCGATTTTCCTCTTGTACATAAAATATAAAGCAGTGTACCTATACCAGATGTTACTAATGCTACTGGTATCGTAAGTACTGTTTCTCCTGCTCCTGAATTTACTAAAATTGGAACTAAAATTGTTGCTCCAAACATTGCGAATACATGCTGAAATGCTAAAATTATCCATTTAGAAATGGATGGTTTTTCGTTTACATCTAAAACCATTTTGCTTTTTTCCATAAAATTTCCTCCTTTATTTTTTTGGGGTTTTATAATATTTTAGGTTTTTATATATTAGAAAGTCATTATGGCTTTCCTATTATATAAAAAAATATCACTAAAAATATTTTTAGTGATTAAATAATAAACTATATTTAATGAAATTTATTGTAGTAAATACAAAAACAAGCAAATCTCCTTTGCTTACTACTTTTTTATTGATTTTTGTGTTTTCTACAAATATTTCCATTTTTTGCACCCTTTAAATATTATATCATATTTTGAAAAAATGCAAGTGTTTTTTTAAAATTTATAATTTTATATTAATTTTAAGTTACAATTTTAAACATTTCCTCGTTCTTTTAGAATTACATCTATTTCATTTTTTAGTTCTATCCAATTGTTTACTCTTGTAACTGTTGTATTTGATGATTTATTTACAATAGATGTAAATAATACACTTTTCATATTTTCTTTTTCAATTTCTAAGCAATACTTTACAGAGTCATCTATCATTACATCTATTTTATACTTTTTACATATTGTCGCTTTTTCAAATGAATTAAATAATATTTTTGTATAATTTATATTATTTAATTTCAAATATTGTAAAGTTACTTGTTCAGAATTCTTAATCCTTTTTTCCCCTCTTGCTGTTATAATAAAAACTTCATTGCCTGTATTTAACAATTGTTGTATTACTTCACTAGCCCCTTCTTTTACTTTTGCATCTTTCATAATGTTAAGAGCATTATCTTTAAAAAAATTTCTAATTTCTTGAGTAGGCATTTCTCCTCTCATAATTTCTTCTATATGATTATGAATATCACTATTATTATCATATT
>CAOPQH010000065.1 GCA_948505485.1 uncultured Clostridia bacterium | reverse complement strand
TTCTATATAAATTTTAAATTGTTCTAATTTTAAATTTATATATTTTTGCCTGTATTCATCGAAGTCTTGTACATAATTCTTCATTCCATAAATACCTAATTGATTATCTCCATGTTGTCTGTACTTTACTGTTGGCTCATCTAAAAAAGCTAATTTGCCTGTTTGCGCAATTATTAGAGCCATCCACCAATCATGTACCATAGGCTTATTACTTGGAATTGGTAAATAATTTTTTATTAAATTTTTTTTTGAAAGTATTGTACAACCTGTTACACAGTTCCTTAAAAATACTAATTTATAATCATTGTATTTGTCTATATTAGGTTTAAAATTCATAAATCTAATCATTGATGGTGTTATTGTTTTTAATTTGTCATCTACTGGCTGTAAGTCTGTAAATACTAAATCTGCATCTTCTTCAATTAATCTTTTTAATGAATGCTCTATTTTTGTGTTTTCCCAATAATCATCTTGGTCAGATAACATAAAGTACTTACTCTCTACTCTATTTAATAAACTTTCAAAATTTTTTATATATCCTAAATTTTTTTCATTATAATTTACAATTATTCTTTTATCTTTTTTTTCATATTCTTCTAATATTAATCTTGTCCCATCTGTAGAACAATCATCATTTATTAACACTCTTATATTTTTATATGTTTGATTTATTATACTTTCTAATTGTGTTTTTATGTATTTTTCTCCATTATATGTTGCTAATAATATATCTATTGTATCAGTGTCTTTCATCCACTTCACTCCCAAGTTTATAACATAGTGTAATTTTATCCCTAAAATAGCAATTTGTCAATGTTTTAGGCAAAAAAAACAAAGCCACTTAAGACTCTTTCTAAGTAACTTTGTTATCTCTTTCTACTATATATTATCATTTCTAATAGTCTCAATAATATTTTGTTTATTTATCTTCTTAACTGCAAACCTCATTATAATTCCTATTACTAAAAATACAAATACAGTAGCAATTACAATAGCATTTATTGGTAACATATATTTTATTTCTAAGCTATTTAAAAATGCTTTATATATTAAATAAGACATTCCTATACCCATTGGTATACCTATAATTAAAGCTTTTATACCATAGAAAATATTTTCCAATCTTATCATTCTTTTAAATTCTTTTGATGTCATACCAACAGATTTAAGCATAGCAAATTCTTTTTTCCTTAAATTCATATTTGTTGATATAGTATTAAATATATTTGTTATTCCTATTAATGTTATTACTGTTATAAATCCGTAAAGGAAAATTGAAATTACTAATATCATTGAATTTTGTGCTTTTTGTGCTTCTTCAATATTATTGATACTTATATTACTTTTAGATATATTTTCAGTTTCCATTAATTTTGATATATCATCTTCTAATTTTGTAGCATCAGTTGAATTTATATACATTATATTTGTATTTTTATTTGTAATATTTTCTAAAAAATTATCACTTACAATTAAGAATCCTGCATCTGAATAAGTAGTTTCTAGTCCCATAGGTTTTTTATTTGTAACAGATACAATATCAACATTTAAACTTTTCTTATCTTCTACAGTTGTTACATTTAAACTATCTCCTGTTTTTATATTATATATTTCTCCTATTTCTTGTTTTCCATCATAATATACCATTCCTTCATTAATTAGAATTGCACCTTTTTCATATTTTTTTGCATCTCCACCTAATTCTTTTATATATCTATTATACTCTTGTTCTCCAATAGAAAGTATTTCAGTTGTAATTTTATTTTCATTATATTCTAATCCTAATCTTCCTTTTGCAAAATCTGTTAAATATTTATTTTGTTTATCATTTATCTCTATTAATTCTTCTGTTTGTATAGAATATTTTTCTATATTATCTAATTTACTTACTTTTTTAAAGAAATCTTTTTCGTCTTGATTACAATACATTGATATATTATAGCTTAATTCTGTATAATAAACATTAGACATTTTAAATCCATATTCTATAAAAGTTGATAATGATATAAATATTACCACACTAACTATTATAGAAATTATTGTTGTTCTATATTTCTTCTTGTTTCTTTTTAAATTTTTATATGATATTTCTCCACCTATTCCAAATACTTTACTAATATATTTAGGACATCTCATTTTTTTAGATTTAATTTTTATATCTTGATTACTTCTTATTGCTTCTATAGGAGATACTTTTGAAGCTCTTCTAGCAGAAGCTCTACAAGATAAATATATTGTAATTGCACTTAATAATATTGATATTAAGATTGGTATAATTGGAATACTATATAAAAATTTAATTCCATTTAAATAATCCTCTAAAATAAAATTCATGAGGCATAATAATACTATTACTGCAACCACTCCCGAAATTATTCCTAGTGGTATTGCTATAAATCCTAAAACAAATCCTTCAAATAATACACTTTTCTTTATCTGCTTTGAAGTTGCTCCAATACTTGAAAGCATACCATATTGTTTCATTTTTTCTGTAATAGAAATTGCAAAACTATTTCTTATTACAAACACACTAGAAACTATAATTATTGCAATAACAATACCTGCTACCCCACATAAAGTTGTCATTGTGTTATCACTTAAATTAGCACCTTCGTATGATAATAATGAAGTATTTACATCTACTTCATACTTTTGTGAACAATACTTATTTCTCATTCCTGAAACTCTTATTATATCCTCTTCTTTAGTCGAACTATCGCTTTGTTTCATTTCATTTATTTGCTCTGTATATTCTTGATATTTAAATTTATTTTTATATAGTATTGATATATTTGCTTTTTTATCTACTCCCTCTAATTTTGTTATAACAGTATACCCTGGAGCAGTATGTGGTTCTACTTTTTTATTCATTCTTTCAATTATACCAACTATTGTATATTCTTTTGTAAACTGTTTTTCTAAACGCTCTGGGTTTTCTTCATCATATGGATCTCTTTGATTTAATTCATATCCATTTGAAATTCTTTTACCTATATCTAGTGCAAGTTTTTGTCCAATATCATATTTTACTTTTCCATTGCTTAAAATACTTTCAGATATAACTATTTCATTACTGTTTTCTGGTAATCTACCAGATACTAAGTTTACCCCTGAATTTTGAAAGTCCTCCATTGCAACTATATTTAAATATGGTTTATATTCATTTTTACTTTCTTTTAAATAACTATATCCTAACTCTTCTGATAAATAACTCTTTTCTATATTTCTGTTATTTTGAATATATTTTAATTCATCTTTTGGTACATTATATAAAGTTACATGATAGTTACCATCATCTCTTTTAGAAGCTTCAACTAATGTTTTTTGTACACTTGTAACCATTCCAGCAACTGCACATATTAAAGCTGTTGAAAGTATAATACCTATTATAGTAACTATTGTTCTTTTTTTATTTAATTGTAAATCTTTTAAAATTAACTTTTTTATTACATCCATTATTATACATTCCTTTCATCTTTAATAATCTTTCCGTCACCTATTTTAATAATTCTATCTGCCTCTAAAGCTATTTTTTCGTCATGTGTAATTACTATAACAGTTTGATTAAATTTTTTATTTGAAAGTCTTAATAATGAAATTACTTCTTCTGATGCTTTACTATCTAAGTTTCCTGTTGGTTCATCTGCAAGCATAATTGCAGGATTATTTATAATAGCTCTTCCTATTGATACTCTTTGTTGTTGACCTCCTGATAATTCATTTGGCAAATGTGCTTTTCTATTAGTTAAACCTAAAGTATCTAACACCTCTTTTAATCTTTCTTCATTTATATCTTTTCCATCTAATCTACAAGGTAATGTTATATTTTCTTCAACATTTAATGTTGGTATTAAATTATAAAATTGATATATTAAACCTATTTGTCTTCTTCTAAATATTGCTAAATTATCATTGTTTAAAGTATATATATCTTTACCATCTATGTATACTTTTCCTGATGTTGGTCTATCTACTCCTCCGAAGTAAATGTAAAAGAGTCGATTTTCCGCTTCCACTTGCACCTATTATTGCAACAAATTCTCCTTTATTTACTTTAAATGAAATATCATTTACTGCTTTTACTTCGTTTTCTCCTTTTCCATAAGTTTTGCATAGATTCTCTACTTTTAAAATTTCCATTTTACTATCCCTCCTAAATTTAATTTTATTATACATTTGAAAAGTGACTTTAAAGTGACTTTTTAACTATAAATTTAGTCACAAATTAAAAATATAGAAAAATTTAAAATAAAAGTGGGAACGCAATTCTTGTTTGAAATTTTTAAACTTTGTACAAAAATCCCATCCCCGTGCCTGACCACATTATGATACTATTAATAATGTAATTAAAAAGCTTTATATAGAAGAATTAAGGGAAATATAAAAATATATGATAAAAATGTTGATTATAAAAGATAATTTTTTTATAAATGAAATTTGACAAATTAAATTTATATGTATATAATAAATATAGGAAATGAAACACAGAAATGTGTTGTCACATATATTTACGTTAAGACACTATACATTGCCTGCCAAAGCATAATGTAGTGTCTTTATTTATTCCTTATTTGTACAAAGTATGTATATAACTGTCAATAAGGCTACGTTTATAGTTAGGGAAAATCCCAATGCAAATATCAAAAATAATATAAGTTCCATAAACACCACCCACTTTCTCATAGTTAGAAACTATGAAATTTAGTGGCAACACACACCTGCTTTATATTCATTTCCTATGATAAATACTATATAATATATTTTACTAAAAAACAAACAAACATGGTAAAATTTTACATTTTTTATAATACTATATATTTTATATAATATATCAACTACTTCATATATTTAATTACAAACTCTGTACCAACATCTTTTTCTGATTTACAAGTAATATAACCATTATCTTTTTCAATAATAGTTTTTGCTAATGCTAAACCTATACCAATACTATTTTCAGAAGAGCCTTTTCCTTTATAAAATCTTTCAAATATATGTTTAATATCTTCTTTTGGAATACCTTCTCCTTCATCTCTTATTTGAATTTTTGTATATAAATTATTTTCTTCATAATCAATATAAATATTTCTATTTTCATTAGTATGTTCTATACAATTTTTAATTATATTAGTAATAGCCTCTAATTGCCATTTATAATCACCTATAAAACTTGCATTAATATTTTCTTTAACTATTATATTTTGATTTTTTATCTCTATTGGTATTTCTAGCCTTTTTAAACAATCACTAATTAAATCTTTAACATTGATTGTTTCTTTTGTAAATTCTTCAACACCTGCTTCTAATTTAGATAATTTTAAAAGAGAGATAATTAAAAACTTCATATTTTCTATTTGCTTACTAATTTCAAATATAAACTTTTGTCTGGTTTGTTCCTCCATATTAGGATTTTCTTTTAAATTATCTAACATTATAGATATTGAAGTAATTGGTGTTTTTAATTGATGTGATATATCTTGCACAGAAATCTTTATATTTTCTTTATCTTGTTTTGATTTTTCCGCTTCTTCTTTTAACATAACTGTTATTTTATAAAGCTCATTTTTTAAATTACTTAATTCATCTTCGCTATTTTCTTCTATTTTTAATTCATAATTCTTATTATTTATTTGCCTAATATATTGTTTTATTTGATTAAGTTTTTTATTTCTATTTTGTACATATATAAATATCGCAATTATCCATATAGTACTAAATATAAATATTAAACTTAAATTTATTTTTATATTTTTTATCATTTGACTTTGTATTTCCAAAATACTATTTTGATTGTTTGAATATATTCCGTATTTTCTTAATTCTTCTTTACCTCTTTTACTATCTATATTTGTATCATTTAATATATTCATAACTTCATCTATATTAGCATTTGGATAATTTGCTTGTATCTCAGATATTATTTGAGCAATTTTTATATTTACTTGTTCATTAAACATTTTATATTGATTTATTGTTATAAAAATCATTATTATTGATGTTACTATTGTAATTAATAACATTGGTATAAATAATTTTTTTAAATTTCTTTTCAATTTAATCCCCTACTCTATAACCTAATCCCCTTACAGTTTTTATAATATTTTCATCTTCTAGTTTTTCTCTAATTCTTTTTATATATACTGTTAAGGTATTGTCATTTACAAAATTTCCTGCTATATCCCATATTTTTTCTAATAATTCATCTCTTGTAATTAATTTATTAGGATTAGTAAATAGCATTAAAACTATTCTATATTCTAAACTCGTAAATATTATTTCTTTTTCTCCTTTATATACTTTTGCTGAATTTACATCTATCTTTATGTCTTTATATTTTATTATATTAGACTTTGATTCATTTTTATCATATCTTCTAAATACTGAATTTATCCTTGATATAAGTTCTCTTGTTCTAAATGGTTTTATTATATAATCATCTGCTCCTAAGTCTAGTCCCATTACTACATTTGTTTCTTCATCTCTTGCTGTTAAAAATATTATTGGTATATCTTTTTTATCTTTTATGTATTTACATATATCAAAACCATTTCCATCTGGAAGCGTTATATCTAATAATATTAAATCAAAATTTTCATTTTTTATTAATACTTTTGTTTCTTCTACTGTCTTAGATACTACCACTTTAAAACTTTCTTGTTCTAATGAATATTTTAATCCTAAAATAATACTATCACTATCTTCTACTAATAAAATTTTCTTCATAATATCACCATTTATATTATATCTATTTTTTTATTTTTGTAAATGACTATTTTGTCATTTATAATATAAAAATTTGGAAAACTTTCATATTATAAAATAAATCATAATAATTTAATTTTAAAAACGAGTTCGACTATTACTAATTAATTAATACAACCAATTATAATGTGTAACTAATACCATGAATATTTGCTTATTTAAACGCCTTGGAGAACGGAGTTTTTAAAATTAATATTATTATGATTTATTATTCAAAATTAGTTCGACTATTAGCAATTATTTATTATAAACAATTATAGTGTGTAACTAATACCATGAATATTTGCTTATTTAAACGTTTTGGAGAACGGAGTTTTTAAAATTAATATTATTATGATTTATTATTCAAAATGAGTTCGACTATTATGTTTTATTTAACATATTCATTTAAAGGTTTAATTTTAAAATCTAAGTCTCCCATTTTCTCTGTTGTAATATAGCCAGCTTCCGCATTTATTACATCTGGAATTCTATTTACTATAGTGGCACAAGTAAGCTCTACAGTTGCTGGTTTTTCTACTGTTATTGTTGTTGTAGGCTCACCTTCAACTGTCCAAATATTTTTATCAAATTCGTTTGGTGCATAAACTTTTCCTATACATTCTGACTCTATTGTTATACCTTCTTTAGTTTCAGTTGTTACAACTGCACTCATTCCTGTTGCATCTCCTGCTTTTATTGTCATGTCTAATGTTGATGAATAAATATCTTCACTATGTGTTTGTGGTACACATTTTTGTGTTTGAGAAATTACAGTTAATCCTAGTTTTGAACATAACCATCCATTAACATTCCACATATATGATGGCATATATTCTCCCTTATCTATCATAGCTTGTCTTTCTTCGTTCGAAATTCTATCAACAGAAGCTACTTGTTTATCAAATTCTTCTAAAGTTAAACCTGCTCCATGTGCTTCTGCTAATGCTATTCCGTAATCTTCTACATTATAACTAGAGCTTCCTTTTATTTTTTTGATTTTTTGTGTTGACCCAGATATTGATGATATAAGTTGTCCCCAATAAATATCTTGATACCCTGTTCCTGTTATTGTACAATTGTTCTTTTTTGCCATTTCGTCTATTTTATTTGTTAAAGTCGGATTTGAATTTTGTGGATAAAATGCTTCTTCACATGTTGATATGGCATTTACTCCAAGTTCTGCACATAACATATATGGCTCTTCTAGTTCTGCTATTAAACTTCTAGTTGTTATTACACATATATCTGGCTTTCTTTCATCTAATATTTTTCTTGCATCTTTTGCATCTGTAACTATTATTCCAATTTTTTCTTGTTCTAATATATCACCTATATCTTTTCCAATTACTTCTGGATTTACATCAATTGCTCCTACTATTTCAATTCCTTTTTCTAGCATATATCTCATTGTATATATACTCATTTTTCCTACACCATATTGTATGGCTTTAATTTTTCGTTCCATTTTGAAACCTCCTATTTTATTTATATAATTTTTGGAATCAATTTAACTGTATTTTAAGTCTAAATATCTTCTTAATTGAGTATCTTTCAATTCGTACATAATTGTTCCTGTTAATATTATTATACTCAATTTATTAAAAAATCAACAAATTATTTAAAAAATTTAAAATTTTGTTAGAAAACTTTATTAATTTAAGAAAAACTAATAACTTATCGAGTCAAGAGTCTAACAAAAAATGGACAGATTTCATCGAAAGCTTAATGTCACAAGAAAAAGGCCGTATCAGTTAATGCTACGACCTTTTGTTATGTTATCTACC
>CAOPQH010000064.1 GCA_948505485.1 uncultured Clostridia bacterium | reverse complement strand
CGCAATATTAATTGTACCATCATTTGTTATATTTGTCAAATTATACATATAGATAATTTATCTAATCCGTTCTTTTCTAAGCTAATATCGTTTTATAATATTTTGTATTTTCATATTGAAAAGAATGATATTGTATAATATAATTTACTTATGTGTTAGGAGATTATTAGATATGGAAAATTTAAATAAAAAAATCAATATAATTGCTTTGTTGTTTAATATTTTATCTTTAATAACTGTAATTGTTATTATCTATTTTTTAATTATTTGGAATAAAGAAAATAAAGAAAATAGAGAATTAAATGAAAATTTAATTTCAGATGCTAACATTAGTAGTGATAGCATTAATATTGATGGTGTTAATGTGCAAAAATTAAATGTGGATTTTAATTCTTTAAAAAGCCAAAACAATGAAACTGTTGGCTGGATTAGAGTTAATGATACTAATATAAATTATCCTGTTGTGCAACATTCTAATAATAGTTATTATTTAACTCATGGATTTGATAAAAAGTATAATAAATCTGGAAGTATTTTTGCAAATTCAAAAAACAAGTTTAATCCTATTGATAAAAATATTATAATATATGGTCATAATCGTAGAAATGGTGCTATGTTTAGTTCTTTAAATTCAACATTAAAAGACTCTTGGTACACAAAAAAAGAAAATCAGTATATTAATTTTAATACTACTTCAGTTGCTGGAATATGGAAAATTTTTTCTATTTATAAAATAAAATCTAAAGATGCTACTTTTCCTATTTCTTTTGCTTCTAATACTGAATTTTCTAGTTTTATAAATTTAGCTATTAATAGAAGTATTTATAACTTTAATGAAACAGCAAATTTTGATGATAATATTTTAACACTTTCTACTTGTGGAAATAATAATGCTTATAGAATAATTATACATGCAAAACTTGTTTTTTCTGTTTAAATGTCAAAAAAGTATGTTGCTTCTAAATCTGCTTCATGTGTTAATAGTGCTAATGGGTATTTTTTGAATGCTTGTCCTAACGTTGTATATATTTCCTTAGGTTCTGTAAATCCCATGTGCCAACGTATACAGTATTTTTCTTCTACTGTTAATTTTATATATTCAGAAATCATCATAACAGATTTTTCACCATGTCCATATGGTATAGTATCATCTACTGTATAATATGGTACTTTTACCCATTCTCCAAATTCGTTTTTTGCATTTCTATAGTCTACTTTGTAAAAATTAGCTTTACATATATCATGCAATAATGCAATTATGATTATACTATCTTCTGATACTGGAACATCTATAACTGATGTTTTAACTTTTTCTTTTAATATTTCATATACTTTTAAACTGTGTTCCAATAAGCCTCCTTCATAGCTCCCATGAAATCTAGTACTTGCTGGTGCTGTAAAAAAATCAGTTTTCTCTAAAAATGTTATAAGATTTTCTATTCCTTCTCTTTTTGTATTTTTTAATAATTCTATAAACTTTTCTTTCATCTAATTTCTCCTATTTTGTTTATTTTATTTCTATACTTCCTATTCCACCATCAATTTCTATGTAGCTTTCTCCAGTTCCATATTTTGTGTCCCCTGAGATATCTTGTCCATCTAATTTTATTGAGCCTATTCCTTTACTTGCTTTAATTGTATAATTATCCAAATCATCTGTTAAATCTAATTTAACAGCACCTATTCCTGCGTCTATATCATTTTTACCTGTAAGTTTTGAATTTAAATTAAATTCTCCTACTCCTAAATCTAAATCTAAATTATTCATTTCACCAGATAATATTTCTGTTTTTCCTGCTCCACCTTCAATAGTTGCTTCTTTAGTTACTGTTATATTATCAATTTTAACTTTTCCTGCTCCTACCTCGAAATCTATCTTTTCTGTTTTTAACTGCTCAATATTTATTTCTCCGGCACCTGCTTCTATATTTACTTCTTTTAAAATTGAATCTCCTTTTGGAATATAAACAATTAAAGTACTTGTATTATTATTTTGTGAAAACCAATTATTAGTTTTTTCTTTAATAACTATAGAGCCATTATTCTCTGAAATTGATACTTTTGAGTTATTAGTTTCAACTCTAAACTTATCTCCTTCTTTTATTTGTAAATTACTAAACCCTAATTCCATTTTCAAATTAGAAACATCTTTTATGTCCATAGTATAAATCTCTTTTACTTCTCCTGATATGTTTTCTTTGGAATCCGAATTACCTAATTTTAATACATTTGCGAAATTATAAAACAAGAAAAGTATAAAAGATATTATATTTATAATTAAAAACATTGCAAACGCAATTGCAAAATATTTTATTACCTTTTGTGCTGTACTCATTTTATATCAACACCTCCAAATATACATGTTGCATTAATGTATATTATTTTTGTATCTTGTTTTTCTTCTTCATTTTTTCTACTATTTGAAACTCCTCCAAATATTGATGATGATTTTATTTTTACTTTTACATCATTTGGAACATGTATATCGATACCACCAAATATTGATGAACAGTTTATTACTTGATTTTCATTTATAATTGCTTTTCTCAAATCACATTTAACTCCTCCAAATACTGCAGTTAAAGTTGCTCCTTTAAATTCCTCTCCATCAAAATTGGCTGTCTGACCTGAAAAAGTAGCACAGTATTCATCAGAATTTTTCTTATTTTCATTTAACTTTTTTATTTCCTTGCTTATTTTGTTATTTAAAGTATCTTTAAAAATAAATGATAATCCTATAATAACTAGAATAGCTGGAAATGCTAGTTTCCATATCATATAAAAATCTAAAATATCTTGGCAACATAATAGTAAAGCTATTCCTATTAATAATCCTATTATATTTCCTGTTTTTTCATTTTCTTTAAATAATCCTATAAAACATGGTATTATAATAAATAATGTCCACCATCCGTCGAAAAAAAGATTTATATTTGTTACTCCTAAAACATTTCCTGCTAGTATTAATCCTATTACTATTAATACTATTCCCCATAATACATTTCCAAATTTTTTCATAATTTTCTCCTTTATTTTTTAACTCATATTAATAATTCTCGTTCTTACATTTTTTATAAATTAATATATGCTATCTTTTTGTAAATTACGTTTATTATACTGCTTTATTATTTATACTGCAACATTTAAGCTATTTTTCTTTTGTTTTTAGTAATAATATTTGTTAATATTATATATCCTACTGAAAATAGTATTATTACAGATATATTAATAAATATTGGTTTCAAAGTTTCAATATTTACTACTTCTATTGTCTTTATAATCTCATTGCTTTGTATGTACCAATATGATGGTAATATATGTGCAATTTTTAATATACTATCTGGCAACCATTCAACTGGCACAAATGCACCACATAAAAAGCTTGATCCTAATCCTATTACATTTATAATTCCATTTATGGCATTCTTGTTGTTTATCAAATTTCCTATTAAAAATGCTATGGTTAATGAGCAAATAGAAAATGCAAATGAATTTGCTATTAAGATTAATCCATGCTTTGTAAACATTATATCTCCTATTAGTATAAAACTAAGTATTACATAGAATATCCATAATATAATAGCTAGTATACCATTTGATATTAATAATTGTCTGTTAAATTTTTTATAATTCATACTACTTATAATTGTTCTTTTTCGTATTTTTTCTTCTCTAAAGCTTGATAATATTAAACAGATTATATATACAAGTCCTGCAATAATGCTATAATTTAAAAAATTATAATAAAATGTAGCTCTTGATAGACTATCTGAATCTAATTTAGATGTTACTTCTATTTTTGCCTCTTTTTCTAATGTTTCATTTATCCTTTTTATTAAATCTTCTTCATTGTTTAAATCTTTTTTATATGTATTTGCTACTTTTATATATCTAGATAACATCATTTCTGCAAGTGATGCTTGATAATCTCCTGTACTTTTTATTTCTATTTTCGGATTTAAGTCATTCATGAAGTCTTGCCTATAGTTTTCAGGAATATATATTATATAATTTACGTCTCTATAAAACAAAGCATCATTAATGGCTTCTTCTGATTGTTCTATGTCTATAATATTACTATTATTTTGTATGTATTTAATTAAATTGTTAGTTATTCCTGTGTTTTCATCTTTATTAATAATTAATATATCTGGTTTACTTGCAACAAAGCTTGTACTTGTGTCATTTGTCTGCATGTTAAATCCTGCAAATGTTATTAATATTACTGTATAAAGAATAATAATAAATTTATTTCTATTTACGATTTTTAAAAATGTTTTAAATACTGCCATTGTTTGTATATGTTGACCTTATGGAAAACATTTCCTCCTTCCACTTATAAAATTATTTAACTTACTTTATATTCTACTGTTTGTTTACAAACTTTCATAACGTTGTCTTCTTAAACTTATATATGATAAAAATATCATTATTATAGAAAATATTAATAAACTTATTATATTAAAAAAATATCTTTCTAATGTTTCATAATAATATAATGAGTAAAACCCATCTGTTATCATGTTTGCGGGATTTACTTTGTTGATTATCGGTATATTTTTATCTACAATATATTTCATTGTGATTCCCATCATTCCTGATAAAAAGCAACCAAGCATTGTTATTGAAATTACTATTCCAGTTTTAGTATTTTCACTTGCTTTTAAACATGTTGCAATTGCCATCCCCATAGTTAGACCTGCTAAACTTCCTATACATGATAGTAATATTATTAAAGGCGAATTATTTCCATAATCTACTTTTAAAGCAACTATTGTGTAGATAAATAATATTGCTAATCCTATTAAAGCAGTAATATAACTTGCTAGTACACTACTTAAAATCACTTTCGCTTTATTAGTTGGACTTACAGATATTCTTTTGCCATTGCTACTCATATTAGCAAGATTTTGATTTATAGCTGTCATTCCTAACATTCCACCATATAAGCAAGCCATTGCTATTAAAGTATAAAATTCAATCATTGTATAGCTTAAGTTATTGCTTGATATATTTTCTATTTTAGCTTCTTGATTTTGTGCAATCTCAAAAGCATCTTTATATATTTTCTTATAATCAATATTTATATTTCCAGAAATCATTTCATTTTTTATTTGCTCTGTTGCAATATCATTTACTATACCTGTCTGTTGCATAATTTCTTCGGTTACAAATTTAAAAACTGTTTCGTTTATTCCATTTGTTGTTATTGTTACTTTTGGTTGTTCTTCTACAATATTTAAATATCCAGTTATATCTCCATCAGATAGTAAAGCTTTGGCCTCATCTATATTTACATATTTTGTGTTAAATAATCTATCTTCGTTATTTTCATCACTTAATTCTTTAAATGCTTCTTTTAATATTTCATTTTTATCAAAATTTTCATTATTTACTATTGCTATATTTATAATGTCTAATTTTTCACTATTTTCTATATTTGAAAAAGCCATATTGAAAAATGTTCCTAATATTATTGGAAAGGCAAAGGTCCAAAATATTAGTGTTTTGTTTCTGAAAAGTGTTTTAAGACTGTATTTAAAATTATGTACAAACATTAATCACGAAGTTCCTTTCCTGTAAGTTCTAAAAATACGTCGTTAAGTGTTGGTCTTTCTGAGTATATTTTATTAAAATTAATATTTTCACTTTTTAAATAATCCATTAATTCTAATAAATTGTTTTTGCCTTTTTTATATGTAACAAATAGGATGTTAGCATCATATTTTACATCATCTACATTTTCTTTTTTCTTGATTTCTTTTATGTATTTTTCTTCTAAATTATTTATTTCTACTGTTATTCTTTCTTCAATTTTAGCCTTTTTCTTTAGTTCATCACTTGTTCCTTCTGCTAAAATCTTTCCTTTGTCTAGAATAATAATTCTATCACAAAGTATCTCAACTTCTTCCATATAATGTGTAGTGTAAACAATTGTGGCTCCATTATCTCTTAGTTTTTTTATTCCATCTAATATATTGTTTCTACTTTGTGGATCAACTGCTACTGTTGGCTCGTCTAGGAATATTAATTTAGGTTTATGTGCAATTCCACATGCTATATTTAGTCTTCTAAGTAATCCTCCAGATAATTGTTTTGGTCTAAATTTTTTAAACTCTCCTAATCCTACTAATTCTATTGCATCTTCTACATATTTCTTTTTGGTATTTTTATCTTTAATATATAATCCGCAAAAATAATCAATATTTTCATAAACTGTTAATTCTTCGAATACTGCTACATCTTGAAATACAACGCCAATTTTGGCTTTTATATCATAACTGTCTGGTTTAATTTCCTTTCCAAATATTTTTATACTACCTTTGTTATATTTTAATAGTGATAATATGCAGTTTATTGTTGTGGATTTACCACTACCATTTGGTCCTAGTAGTCCTAATATTTCTCCTTCTTTTACATTAAATGAAAGGTCGTTAATTGCTGTTAATTCTTTGTATTTTTTTGTTAGATTTTTTACATCTATTATCATGCTTTAGTCTCCTTCTTTTTTTATTTTTTATTTAACAAGTTTGTGTTGTTCTACATCCCATGCTGGATTACAAGTCATATTTGCTTATAGTTTTTTCCTAGATTGCTTTTTATATAAAATTTATTTGGTTAATTATATTATAAATTCTTTTTATTTTCAATGTTCCTTATGTAAAAATTCCACCTAAGGTGGAATTTTTTAATCTTTAATTATTTTCTTCATTTCTTCTTGTCTTTTTATTTTTTTAGTTGTTGTTTTTATTAATTCTTCACTGCTTAATATCATATTTTGTATATGTTTGTATCTTGGAAATGATTTGTTTAATTGTTTGATTTGTTGCCATATTATTTCATATAATTCTTCTTCTGTTTTATCTGCATACTTCTCTTTAACTACTTCTTTATCATATACGATTTTTACTGATACTTTTACATCATCTTTATTGTTTTTATCTGGCAGTCCAAATACCATGCATTCTTCTACTAATTCTAATCTATTTACTATTGTTTCTAATTCCTCTGGAAATACTTTCTTTCCGTTTTTTAATACAATTAAATTTTTGTTTCTTCCTGTTATATATAAAAATCCATCTTTATCAAAATAGCCTAAATCTCCTGTGTAAAACCATCCGTCTTTTAAAACCTCTTTTGTTAATTCTGGCATTTCGTAATAGCCTAACATGACATTAGGTCCTTTTACTCTAATTTCTCCTATACCTTTATCATCTTTATTTACTATCTCAATAGTATCATTTATCATTGGCTTACCAACTGATTTATTTCTTGTTGAATTATAACTTTCAGCACAAATAACTGGTGATGTCTCACTAAGTCCATATCCTTGTAGAGTTGATATTCCTAATTCATTAAATCCTTTGGATATTTTATAGTCTGCTGGAGCTCCTCCAGAAATAACTAATCTTAATTTTCCACCAAGTGCAGATATAATTTGCTTGAAGACAACTCTTCTTATATCTATATTAAAAATTAAAAGAAAATTACATATCTTTCTTGCAATTTCTATAATTTTTGTTTTTCCTTGTTTTTCAATTTCTTTCATAATAGTTTTATATATGGCTTCAATTAAAATAGGAACTCCTACAAAAATTGTGATTTTATATTCATTTAAATTTTGCTTTATATATCTTAATCCATCAGGAAAAGAAGTTTTTACACCACTTGCTAACATCATTATTAAACAAGTAGATCCAAATATATGATGAAATGGTAGAAATGCTATATTGGAATCTGTGCTTCTTATGTCTTCTACTAATTGCATTGCATAAATGTTTGATGCAATATTTTTGTGTGATAACATTACTGCTTTTGATTTTGCTGTAGTTCCTGATGTGAATAATAAAATGTTCATCGCTTTTTCATCAATCTTTGCGTTTATATAGTCTTTTTTCCCGTTATTTATAAGTTTTTCTCCCTGCTTTATTAATTTTTCTATTGTCTCATATCCTTCTAATTCACTCATACAAATAAATTCTGATAAGTTTGTATTTCCTTTTTTCTTGATTTGTGATATGTTATTAGCTAATTTTTCGTCAAATATTATGCAATCTGCTTTGCTTCTTATTAATGAGTTCTCTAGTTCGCCATATTGCAAATCTTTATCTAATGGAATTGATACTATTCCTCCTAATAAGTTTGATAAATGGCTTATAACCCATTGATATCTATTTCTTCCTATAATTGCAATTCTTTTTCCTTTATATCCATGTTCATATAAGGCTGTTCCTAATTTATTAATATCTTCTAATAGCCTTTTATATGTTATGTTTTCATATTGTGTTTTTTTGTCTTTTTGATGTTTGATTATAAATGCAGTATTGTCTTTATATTGGTTTGCGGAATTGTATATTATTTCCTTTATGTTATTGAATTCTTTTACATTAAAATATTTTGGCTTTTTCATTTTTTCTCCTCTTATAATGAACATATAGTTCATTATGTATTTTATAATATTCTTTTAGATAATTTCTAAATTTTTTATATTCTTTTAAATTAATAACATAATTATCATTTCCTATATCTTCATACATT
>CAOPQH010000063.1 GCA_948505485.1 uncultured Clostridia bacterium | reverse complement strand
ATATTAGCAGGAGGAGTATTTGGATACCTATATTTTGGAACAGATACTTTTAAAAGCAATAAAGATAAATTCTTAAAATATATTGCACAAAATAAAGAAATATCAGAATTATTAGAGGATGAATTAATTACAAAATATGATGAAAAGAAAAGTGAAAAAGCATACGAAAACAATGGAGAGATAAAAATTAATAGCAATGTTGGAGAAGCTAGTATAGATGACGTATTAAAAAATGCAAGTTTAACATTTGATGGAAAAGTTGATGCATCAAATAAAAAAGTACAAGAAGATATTAAAGTAAGTTATTTATCTCAAGATGCAAAAATGAGATATGTACAAGATGGAGATAAATATGGTATAAAACTTGATACAGACGAAAGTGATTATATAGCAATTGAAAATAATAACTTAAAAGAATTTGCAGAAAAATTAGGAATTAGTGATACATCAAACATACCAGATAAATTAGATTTAAATTCATTACAAGAAGGATTTTTTACAAAAGAAGAATTAAAGAAAATATATAATACATATTATGATATATTAGTAAAAGATCTTGAAGATAGTGATTTTGAAAAAGTAACAGAAGGAAACAAAGAAGGTTATAAATTAAAATTAACTGACACAAAGATTTTACAAATATTAAACAATATATTAGAAAAATTAAAAGATGATACTCTAATATTAGAAAAAATAGTAAAATATAGTAATGATGAATATACAGTAGATTCATTAAAAAATGAAATTGAAAGTATATTAGAAGAATTAAAGAATGAGACTACAGAAAACAAAGAAGTAGCATATATAACAGTATACAAAGAAAATGGAAAATTAGTAAAAACAGTTATACAAATACTTAACGATAATAATGAAGATTTAATAAATATTATAATAAACAAAGAAGAAACAATTGCAAATATAGAAATTACAATTACAGAAAGTGGTAATACAGTAAATTTAAATATTAATATAAATAAAGAAAAACAAGATTCTAATGTAAAATCTAACGTAACATTTAAAATAACTTCAGATGATGTTAATGCAGAATTAAAAATAGGTGCTGAATACAATAACATAAAAGATTTAAAAGAAGTTGGAGAAAAATATACAATAGAAGCACAAGTTAATGCAACTAATAAAGAAGTATCAGCAGATATAATAATAACAAATAACAATAAATTTGTTGATAATGTTGAAACAGAAAGTCTAGCAAATGTAAGAGTATTAAATGAATACAGTAGTGAAGAATTAAGCGAAATGTTCTCTGGAATACAAGAAGCAATACAAGGATTATCAACTCAAACAAATTTATTAAATAAAGTTATGGGCGAAGAAAAAGACGTAACACAAAATATGTTACCAGACGAAGAAGATAAAGAAGAAGACAAAAATGATGATGAAGATAATGATGAAGATAATGATGAAGAACAAATAGGTGTAGACGAAGAAAATAAAGATGAAGAAGGAAATGCAATATTAAAAGTTAATTTGGACGAATAAGATGATAATGAAAATCCAACAGATGAACTAGAAAATTCATAAAAATAGTTCTAAATATAAAAAAAGAGGCATATAATAATATGTCTCTTTTTTGTGTATAGAAAAAATCGAAGATTTTATCTATACAACATCGCATACAAGAAAAATAATATACAAAGGAGAAGAAGATGAAAGAATTACAAGATGTTTTAGAGTATTTTACAGAAAAAATAAAAAAAGAAATTCTAAAGTATTTTGAAAAAAACGAAAAACAAGTAGAAGATTTACAAGAGATACGAATTAGATCTAATAAACCAATTATATTAAAAATAGGACAAGATACAAAAGTACTAAAATATATAGTTGAACAAGAAGAAGTTTTAGAAATATTTGAAAGAATATGTGAAAACTCTGTATATTCATATAGAAAACAAATATGTGAAGGATTTATAACAATAAGAGGTGGACACAGAATAGGAATAACAGGAAGTGCTGTTATGGAGGAAAACAAAATTATAAATATAAATTATATATCAAATTTAAATTTTAGGATTGCTAGAGAAAAGCTTGATTGTTCAATACCTTTATTAAAATATATATTAGATACAGAAAATCAAAAAATGTATAATACTTTAATAGTTTCACCTCCAGGATGTGGAAAAACTACAATGTTAAGAGATTTTATAAGAAAAATAAGTAATGGAATAAAGGAAATCAATTTTAAAGGAAAAACAGTTGGAGTTGTAGACGAAAGAGGAGAAATAGCAGCAATGTATAAAGGAGTAGCACAAAATGATATTGGAATAAGAACAGATGTAATAGATAATATAAATAAAGCTAAAGGTATGCAAATGCTTGTAAGATCTATGTCTCCAGAAATAATAACTTGCGATGAAATTGGTGGAAAAGAAGATATAGAAGCAATAAATTATGCAATATGTTGTGGAATAAATGGAATATTTACAGCACATGGAGGAAACTTAGAAGAACTTGCTTTAAACCCCATAATATCAGAACTCTTCAATAAAAACATTATTGAAAGAATAATATTTTTAGATAAAGAAGTCAAAGGAAATATAGATAAAGTTTACTCCTTAAATAAAAAGAACAAAGAATATGTAGAAATAAAAAAAGAGTTCTAAAATAAAATTTTTTGCATATATATTATATAAAAAGAATAAAAAGGACAAGGTATGATGCAAATAATAAAATTCAGTATTTTAACTTTAATTTTTTTAAGTTCAAGTTATATAGGTATATTAATATCAAAAAGATATTCTAACAGAGAAATAGAACTAAAAGAATTTAAAAAAATATTAAACACTATTAAAACAAAAATAAAATTTACATATCAACCATTAACAGAGATTTTTGAATATACATCAAAAAATACGATTAGTGCAATATCAAAAATATTTAAAAATATAAATATAAATATAAATACTAAGAACATGTCTCTTGCAAATGCTTGGATAGAGTCAATAGATAATAGTAATTTAAACATTAATGAAGAAGATAAAAATATAATAAAAGCATTAGGGAAAGTTTTAGGAAAAACAGATGTAGAAGGACAAGTTAGTGAAATAGAAGTTACAATTTCATTTATAGATAATCAGATACAAAAAGCAGAATTAGAAAGGCAAAAGAATGAAAAATTGTATAAAACTTTGGGAACTATTATAGGGCTTACCATTGTAATAATACTAGTATAAAAGGGTACATTTATTTATATTTCGAAGGGAGAAAATTATGAATATAGATCTATTATTTAAAATTGCAGCAATAGGTATATTAGTTGCAGTATTACATCAAGTTTTGGTAAGAGCTGGCAGAGAAGATCAAGCAATGATGACAACTTTAGCTGGATTAGTAATAGTACTTACAATGGTAATAAAGGAAATAAGTAGTTTATTTAATACTGTAAGGACATTATTTAATTTGTAATTAGGAGGATATGTAGTTTAAAAACTAACATAAAAAAGTAATGGATATTATAAAAATAATAGGTATAGGTATAATTTCGTTAGCTATTATAATAATCTTAAAACAGTATAAACCAGAGTTTGTAATATATGTATCAATAATATCAGGGATATTAATAATATTTTTAGTAATGGACAAGTTTACAAACGTAATAAATTTATTACAAAATCTATCAAATAAAACATCAGTAAATAACCAATTTTTAACATTATTATTGAAAATAACAGGAATAGCATTTTTAACAGAGTTTGCAGTAAGTATATGTAAAGATTCAGGTGAATGTGCTATAGCAAGTAAAATAGAAATTGGAAGTAAAATTATTATAATATCAATGTCAATACCAATAATATCAAATTTACTAGAAACAATTTTAAAAATATTGCCTTAGATTAAGAGGTGTACAAATGAAAAAAATAATAATTTTAATGTGTTTAATTATATTAGTAACAGTAAACATATCATACGCTGAAGAAGTTGATACACAGGAAGTTATAGAATCACAAAAAGAAAGTTTTGGAATATCAGATTTTTTAACCGAATCAGAAAAATATTCAGGAGACTTTTTTGAAGATATAGATATAAAAGAAACTTTGGATAATGCTATAAGTGGTAATGTGAACAATAATAACATATTAAAAAAAGTAATAAGTTTAGTAACATTAAATATTAAAACAACAATAAAATCACTTGTTAGTATTTTAGTAATAGTTGTAATACATAGCATACTTAAAAACATAAGTGATAATTTGCAAAACAGTAATGTCTCACAAGTTATATATTATGTTCAATATATATTAATAGTAACAATAATAATGTCTAATTTTTCAGATATTATAAATCTAGTAAAAGATACATCTCAAAATTTAGTTGGTTTTATAAATTTATTAGTACCATTACTTATAAATTTGATGATATATACAGGAAACATAACTACAGGAGGAGTATTAGAGCCAATAATATTATTTACGATAAATTTTATTGCAAATGCAATAAACAATATATTAATTCCTATAGTATTAATTGCTACAGCATTATCTATAATTTCAAAAGTATCAGATAAAGTTCAAATAGATAAATTATCAGAATTTTTTAAATCAGGTGTAGTATGGTTTTTAGGAATAGCATTAACATTATTTGTTGGAATAATATCATTAGAAGGAACTTTAAGTAGTAGTGTTGATGGAATAACAGCAAAGACTACAAAAGCAGTAGTAACAAATGCAATTCCTGTTGTAGGAAAAATATTAGGAGATGCAGTAGATACTGTTTTAGGATGTGGAGTTATATTAAAAAATGCTATAGGGATAGTAGGAGTAATAATTGTAATTGGAATATGTATATCTCCAATAATCAAATTGGCAACTCTGACAATAGTATATAATTTAGCATCTGCTGTTATACAACCAATAGCTGATGACAAAATAGTAAAACTATTAGGAGAAATGGGAGGAATATTTAAATTATTATTAGCAATATTATGTTCAATATCGGTAATGCTTATAATAGGCGTAACTCTTGTTGTAAAAATTTCTAATAGTGGAATGATGTACAGATGATAAAGTTATGAGGAAAAAAGTATGATAAGTTTTTTAAGCTCATGGGCAGAGCAAATAATAGTAGCAGTAGTAATAGCAACAATTATTGAAATGATTTTGCCTGAAAACAATAATAAAAAATATATAAAATTAATAACTGGAATATACATATTATTTACTATAATATCACCATTTATATCGAAAAGTACAAAGTTAGATTTAAATAAAATTGAAGAAAATGTAAGTAAAGCAACAGTATCAGAAGAAAAAGTAAATCAAGAATCCATGGATTATAGGATTAATGAATTATATATAGAACAGATTGAAAAAGATATAACAAATAAAGTAGAAGACGAAGGTTACATAGTTAAAAAATGTAAAGTAGATATAGAATTAGAAGAAAAATCTGATGATAAGGGAATAAAGAAAATTACATTAAAAATAGAGAAAAATTCTAATACTATTAATAAAGATAACGAAAAATCAGCAGTAAATAAAATAGAAATAACAGTAGGATTGGATAAATATGTAAAAAATAAAGAAGATTATAGTCAAATAACAAGTGAAGAAATAAGTAAATTAAAAAATACTTTAAGTGATTATTATCAAATAGAAGTAAAAAAAATAAATATAACAAAAGATTAAGAGGTGAAAAAATGTTAATTGATAAATTTAAAAAGTTAACAGACCCAAACGTAGAGGAAAATAATAAAAAAAAGATAGAAAACTTAGTTGTTTTTATAATTATATTAATAATTACAATTGTTGCTATAAATTTTATTTGGAATGATGGCAAAAAAAATAATAACAATAATAATACTGAAAATACATCATATAAACAATTGGCGTCATATAATCAGAACCAAATAGCATATAATATAAATAATGAAAATAATATAGAAGAAAAATTAAAAAATATTTTAAAAAGCATTAATAATGTAGGAAATGTAAATGTATTTTTAAATTATTCAGAAACTAGTACCACACAAGCAATGTACAATGAAAATACAAAAGAAAGCACAACCCAAGAAACAGACAAATCTGGAGGTAGTAGAAATGTAGAAGAAAAAGATATTCAAAAAGAAATAATTTATACAGAAGAAAATGGAGACAAAAAGCCAATTACTCAAAAAGTAGTAATGCCCAAAATTGAAGGTGCAATTATAACAGCAGAAGGAGCTTCTAATTCTGAAGTGCGAACTAATATAGTACAGGCAGTAGAAGCGGTTACGGGCTTAGCAACACATAAAATTCAAGTTTTCGAAATGAGAAAATAAACAACAAAATAAATATATAGCTTTCAATAAAGCTAAAATTGCTTATATATGTTTATAAATTTAATAAATTAAGAAAGAGGTAAAAGTATGAAATTTTTTAAAAATAATCAAATTATTATTTATGTAATTGCATTAATGCTAGTAACAGCAGGATATTTAAACTATAATAGTAATAATTCAAAAGTTGTAGAAACATCTTCAAACTTATTAGAAGGAAATTCTTCACAAGTGGCAGAAATAGGAGATGCAGAATTAGTAAGTAGTAATGATGTAGTAGAAAATCAAGAAGAGGAGACAGAAGATTATAACGTATCACCTGAAGAAATTGCTCAAGCTAATAGTAATGACTATAATCCAAGTGATGAATATTTTGCAAAATCAAAATTAGAAAGAGATACTATGTATTCTCAAGCTATAGAAACATATCAAAAAATATTAGAAAATACAAATGTTTCAGATGAACAAAAGAAAATTGCAACACAAGAAATTGCTAATAAAAACAATGAAAAAAATAGTATTATGATATGTGAAAATTTAATGAAAACTAAAGGATTTGAAAATTGTGTTATATTTGTAAACGAAAAAAGTATTAGTGTTGTAGTAGATGCTGAAAAGCTTGCACAAGAAGATATAGCACAAATTCAAAATATAGTATCAAGAGAAATGAATTCAAGCGTAGAAGACATACATATAACAAATAAATAAAATGTCATAATTTATCAAAAAAGCTTGCAAATAATTTACAAAAATGTTAATATAAAAATATATTAAATAGATTAAAAAAAAACCAATTTTGGATTTTCTTTTTAGTCTATTTTTTATATATTAGGAAAGTTATACTGACTTTCTAATATATAAGACATAAGAGGAGGAAATATATATATGAATACAAAATACATTTTTGTAACAGGAGGAGTTGTATCAGGGCTAGGAAAAGGAATAACAGCAGCGTCTTTAGGAAGACTATTAAAAAATAGAGGATATAATATAACAATTCAAAAATTTGATCCATACATAAATGTAGATCCAGGAACAATGAGTCCATATGAACATGGGGAGGTTTTTGTAACAGATGATGGCGCAGAAACAGATTTAGATTTAGGACATTATGAAAGATTTATAGATGAAAACTTAACTAAAGATTCGAGTGTAACAATGGGAAGAATCTATTCAAATGTAATAGAAAAAGAAAGAAAAGGAGACTATTTAGGAAAAACCGTACAAGTAATTCCTCATATTACAAACGAAATAAAAAACAAAATATATAGTTTTGAAGATACTGATATAGATATAGTTATTTCAGAAGTAGGAGGAACGGTAGGAGATATAGAAGGACTTTCAATAATAGAAGCCATAAGACAAGTTGGACTTGAAAAAAATCCAGAAGACGTATTATACATACACGTAACTTTATTACCATATATATTTGGCTCAAATGAAATAAAATCAAAACCTACACAACACTCTGTTAAAGAATTACAGAGTTTTGGAATTAAACCAGATATATTAGTATGTAGAACAGAAAGTGATATACCAGAAAATATAAGAGAAAAATTAGCATTATTTTGTAATGTTAGAAAAACAAGTGTAATTCAAAATAAAACTGCTGATAATTTATATGCAGTACCATTAATGCTAGAAGAAGAGGGGTTAGCAAGAGAAGCATGTAATCATTTAGCGTTAGATAAATATGTACCCAATAATTTAGAATGGGAAAAAATGATAGAAAAAATACGAAGCATAGATGACAAAGAAATTAATGTAGCAATTGTAGGAAAATATATTCAACTAGAAGATTCTTATATATCTGTAATGGAAAGTTTAAGACATGCAGGTTTTGAAAATGGAATCAATGTTAAAATTCATTTAATAGATTCAGAAACTATAAATAGGGAAAATGTAGAAGAAAAGCTAAAAGAAATAAAAGCAGTAGTTGTTCCTGGTGGATTTGGAGACAGAGGAATAGAAGGAAAAATTGAAACAATAAAGTATGTTAGGGAAAATAAAATTCCATTTTTAGGTATATGTTTAGGAATGCAAATGGCAGTTGTAGAATATGCTAGAAATGTATTAAAAATAGAAGATGCAGACTCAGCAGAATTTAATCATACAACAAAAAATCAAGTAATACATATAATGGAAGATCAAATAGGAATTGACAATAAAGGTGGAACAATGAGACTAGGAGCATATCCTTGTACAATTAAAGAAGGAACTTTAGCTAAAAACATTTATGGGAAATTTGAAATTTCAGAAAGACATAGACATAGATTTGAATATAATAATAGCTATAAAGAAAAACTAGAAAACGCAGGTTTAATATGTTCAGGAACTTCGCCAGATGGAAAGTTAGTTGAAATTATAG
>CAOPQH010000062.1 GCA_948505485.1 uncultured Clostridia bacterium | reverse complement strand
TTATATTCACATGGAGAAAATACTACTGGATAACTACAACTTGCTCTTACGGCTTTTCCTATATTTATATTATTTAAAAATTGTACATCATCTGAAAACGAATTTCTTACACTCTTTGATGTAAAACAATATACTGTACCTTTGTACATATCTATACTAGGAATTACTAAAGGCATTTTTATATCATCTATATTTTCTATACCATGCTTTGCACATTCTTTGTTTATTAACCTCTCTAGTTGTTTACCTGAATTCAATCCATCTATTACGATTTTTCCAGTAAAAATAATTCCAAATATACATTTTAAAATATTTTGTATATCAATATATTTTATTTTTTTACAATATTTTTTTAAAATATCATAGATCTCATCTGTAGAAAATTCACTTGCATATAATGTTGCTACTATACTCCCTGATGAAGTTCCTGAAATATAGTCAAATTTTATATTATTTTCCTCTAATGCCTTTATAGCCCCAATATGTGCTGCTCCCTTTACTCCTCCTCCAGCTAAGCAAATTCCTATTTTCATAAATATCACCATTTAAAATATATTATTATGGCACTTATTTTATTACTATGTAACAAGAGTGCTATTCTTTTTTGACATTTATAGAAATTTCTTTTTTATTTAAATAATTTAACATTCCTGCATCTGTTTCAAAATTAAATTTTACTTTATAACTTTTCAATTGCTGATATCTATATCCTAATTTTTTATTAATTTCGTTTTTACCATATTTCCCGTCTCCTACTATAGGATAACCTATATACGCTAAATGTGCTCTTATTTGATGTGTTCTACCTGTTTTTATTTTAACTTCTAATAATGATGTATTATTTTTATTCTCTTTTATTACTTTATACTCAGTTATTATCTTTTGATATCCTTTTTTTAAAGTACCTGATATATAAACCTTTGATTTTTTATGATCTTTAAATAAATAATCTTCTAAAATTGCACTTTTATATTTAGGTTTTCCATATACAAGAGCTAAATAATACTTTTCTATCTCATGTTTTTTAAACTTATCAAACATTATGTTTAAACTGTCTTCGTTCTTTGCAAATATTACTATTCCTGTTGTATTTCTATCTATTCTATGGCAGGGCATTGGTAAATAACCTTCTTTGTTATACTTTTTATGTATTGCACTTGTAAGACTGTTTTCTCCAGTAACTTCAATATTTGTAGGTTTATCAACTATTAATATATTTTCATCTTCATAAATAATGTTTATATCTATATTTTTTTCTAATAATTTATCACTTATATAAACCTCTACTTTATCTCCTGAAAAAATTATTTTATTTTCACTTACTCTATGTCCATTAATTTTTATATCTTTTTTTCTTAAAGTTTTATAAAATAAATTACTAGATAAATTGTCTATATTATCTAATAAAAACTTATTTAATTTCTTTCCATTATAATTATTATTAACAATTAACTCTTTCATAACAAATATTATAATAATAATAGTTGCAAAAAACAAGTTTTTCTGATATTAATATATAGGTTGTTAAAAAATTATATATTACATACACTAATATACAATTATTTATTATATTTTAATAAAATTTGCTAATACTATTTTTAGTAATTAAAGGAGGTTAATAATGAATTTTAAACAATGGGAAGGTTTTAATGCAGGAGAATGGACAACTCAAATTGATGTAAGAAATTTTATACAAAAAAATTATACACCTTATGAAGGAGATGATAGTTTTCTTGAAAATGCAACAGATAAAACAATAAAATTATGGAATATAGTTTTAGATTTGTATCAAAAAGAAAAAAATTCTAAAGGTAGTGTTTTAGATATAGACACAAAAACTATTTCTACAATAAATGCATATGATGCAGGTTATATACAAAAAGATTTAGAAGAAATTGTCGGCTTACAAACAGATAGTCCTTTAAAAAGAGCAATTATGCCATTTGGAGGAATTAGAATTGTAGAAAAATCTTGTGAAGCGTATGGTAGAAAAGTAGATGAAGAAGTATCTAAAATTTTTCATACAGTTAGAAAAACTCATAATGACGGTGTATTTAGTGCATATACTCCTGATATTAGAAAAGCTAGAAGTTCTCATCTTATAACAGGATTGCCTGATGGATATGGACGTGGAAGAATTATAGGTGATTATAGAAGAGTAGCTTTATATGGAGTTGACGTATTAATTGAAGAAAAGAAAAATGAATTAGAAGTTTTAGATGTCGATAGCATGCGTACACTTGCAATTCAAGAAAGAGAAGAAATTTCTGAGCAAATTAATGCACTAGAACAATTAAAAGATATGGCTCAAAAATATGGATTTGATATTTCTAATCCTGCTTCTAATGCAAAAGAAGCTATTCAATGGCTATATTTCGGATATTTAGGAGCTATAAAAGATCAAAATGGTGCTGCTATGAGTATTGGTAGAACTTCTACTTTCTTAGATATATACATTCAAAGAGATATTGAAAATGGTATTATAACAGAGGCACAAGCACAAGAATTAATGGATCATTTTGTTATGAAATTACGTTTAGTAAGATTTCTAAGAACTCCTGAATATAACGAACTATTTAGTGGTGATCCAGTTTGGGTAACTGAAAGTATTGGTGGTATGGGAATTGATGGTAGAACATTAGTTACTAAAAATTCTTTTAGGGTTCTTCATACATTAACAACTTTAGGACCTGCTCCTGAGCCAAACCTAACAGTTCTTTGGTCTACTAGATTACCTAAAGGATTTAAAGAATTTACTACAAAATTATCTATTAAAACATCTTCTATTCAATATGAAAATGATGATGTAATGAGAGAAACTTTAGGAGATGATTATGGTATAGCTTGTTGCGTTTCTCCTATGAAAATCGGTAAACAAATGCAATTCTTTGGTGCAAGAGCTAACTTAGCTAAAACTTTACTTTATGCTATCAATGGTGGTAGAGATGAATTATCAGGAAAACAAATAACACCTAAATTTGCTCCTATAACTTCTGAATATTTAAATTATGATGAAGTAATTGAGAAATTTGATACTATGATGGATTATGTTGCAAAAGTTTATATTAAAGCATTAAATATTATTCATTATATGCATGATAAATACTCTTATGAAGCACTAGAAATGGCTTTACATGACAAAGATGTATTTAGAACTATGGCTTGTGGTATTGCTGGTCTTTCTGTCGTAGCAGATTCTTTATCAGCAATTAAATATGCTAAAGTAAAAGTTATTAGAGACGAAACAGGATTAGCTGTTGACTATCAAATTGAGGGTGATTACCCAAAATTTGGTAATGACGATGACAAAGTTGATGATATTGCTACAAGTATTGTAAGAACTTTTATTAATAAATTGAAAAAACATCATACTTATAGAAACTCTAAACACACTTTATCAATTTTAACAATAACATCAAATGTAGTTTATGGAAAGGCTACAGGAAATACCCCTGATGGAAGAAAAGCTGGTGATCCTTTTGGTCCTGGTGCAAATCCATTACATGGAAGAGATAAAAATGGTGCTTTGGCTGTTATGAATTCTGTTGCCAAATTACCTTTTGAGGCATCTGAGGATGGGATTTCTTATACATTTTCTATCACACCAGGAACTCTTGGTAAAGATGAGCAATCTAGAATTAATAATTTAGTAAGTATGCTTGATGGATATTTTGCACAAACTGGACATCATATAAATGTTAATGTTTTTGATAGAAGTTTATTAGAAGATGCTATGGAACATCCTGAAAAATATCCTCAACTAACAATTAGAGTATCTGGATATGCTGTAAACTTTACAAAGTTAACAAGAGAACAACAATTAGATGTTATAAATAGAACTATTCATGAAAAGATTTAAGTATAGCCGTTAAGCTAACTGGTGATAGATTATTTTGCTATTTTATAGCCGTCAAGCTAACTGTCAATATGGTGCTTTAAAATTATCCGCCAAGCTACCTGTGTATAGGACGTTTTCGTTTTCGCAGGCTCAAACGAAAAGTGCTATACACACGCATGGCTACTCTATATTTTTGAAAAGTGATATTGACACGCATGGCTACTCTATCTAAATTATTTTTACTGAACTGTAATATATGGGGGGTTTATGGATAATCAAAATGATTTAAAGTATTATGCAAAGGTTCATTCTATTGAGTCTTTTGGAACTGTTGATGGTCCAGGGATTAGATTTGTATTATTTTTACAAGGTTGCTCTCTTGAATGCAAATATTGCCATAATAGAGATACTTGGGATATTAATGGAGGAAAATATAAATCATTAGATGAAATTTTTGATAAAATATTAAAATATAAAAATTATATACTTCCTTCTGGAGGTGGAATAACTGTTACTGGCGGAGAACCTTTATTGCAAGTAAAGTTTTTAATTGAGCTTTTTATAAAACTAAAAAAGGTTGGAATTAATACTTGTATAGATACTTCTGGTATGGTTGCTCTTACAGATGATATTAAAAAGTTAATATCTTTGACTGATTTATTTTTACTTGATATTAAACATATTAATGATGAAAAGTGTAAAGAGTTAACAGGATTTTCAAATAAATTGGAAATAAATTTTGCCAAATATCTAAGTGATAATAATAAATCAATATGGATTAGACAAGTCATTATTCCAGGTATAACTAACGATACAAATGATTTAATAGAATTAAAAAATTTCATTTCAGAATTAAAAACAGTAGAAAAAGTAGAATTACTTCCATATCATAGCATGGGAAAATATAAATGGCAAAAATTAGGATTAAAATACGAATTAGAAAATACTCCAGATGCAACAAGTGAAGATATAGAAAATGCAAAGAAGATATTAGGAATATAAATTAAAAATAAGAGAAAGCATTTTAATTTTTCTAAATGCTTTCTCTTATTTTTATACAATTACGATATTTTACATTCCTAATAATTTTAATTCTACATTTTGAATTTTATATTTATTTGTTTCTGGATCTAGTTTAAATTCTATTAATGTGTTTTCTAATGTATCACTATTTTGCCTTAAATCTGTTGTAAAATATAATTTAATTTGATTTATTTCTACTCCATTTTTTACTATTTCTTTAAATGTTTCTGCTGTATGTTTGTCATCTTCGCATACTATAATTAATTGTGGCATTGTTTGAAATCCAGAATCCCCTATTACAAAGTTTTCGTAAAAATCCTTATATAATCTCATTCTATCAACTAATTTTCTTTGCCAATCTTCTTCTTTTCTTATTACTTCAAATAAAAATTCAATTGACTTTTTGTTTTTAGTTAATTTAACACTTCCACCTGTTGCTCTAAATATTTTACCTGCAATTTTAGCATTAATTCCTGGTTTTACAACATAACTATCAAATGCTTTAACTTTTCTTAAATATGCTATAATAGTTTGATTTCCTGCTAATCTTTTTTTAATCATAGGAACTGTTTTAGTATTATCTGATGGTTGCCACTTACATTCTATCTCTTTAGAAGTTAATAAATATTTTCCCATCTTTTCTAAACAATATATTCTATAAATACCTTTTCCTTCTTCTGAGGTAAAATAATATCTTGTTAAGATTTTAGATTTTACTAATTGTTCCAATTTATTATTTAATTTATCCTGCGACTTTGCATCTATGCCCTTCCACTCTAGCAATTGATATAATTGCCTAGATGTAATAAATTCAAATTCATTTACTAATTCTAATATGGCAAAATGAATATCTGTAATATGTCCTATATTAATTTTGTGTACAATTTGATTCATAGATACATATCCATCTTTACCATCAAAAGTTTTAATTTCTCCTTCTCTTATCGCAAATGGTGATACTTGCGCTTTAATTTCATTATCTTGTACCATTTAAAATCCTCCTTCTAATTTAACCATTTAAATAAAACGTGTTATAGATGACCTCTACAAAATGTTTTAACATTTTGTATGTTTTATAATAACTATTTCAAGTTACTTTTTAAATTATTAAATAATAATTAACTTTATCTTTTTCTTTTCTGGAATTATTTTTTTTATATAGACATATACTTTATCTCCATATTTAACTCCTTCTTTATATTCTGCCATGCCTACTAAATTAGGTGTTAACTCTACGAATATTCCATTTTTATTTTTTTCTGTCTCACGTATTATGCCTTTTACTTTTGTTCCTTCTTTAAATTTTTGTGCATTTTCTTCCCATGTTCCAAACAATTCCTTATATGAAAGCATTACTCTTCCGCTTTCTCTATCTATTGATTTTATCATAATATCTAATTTTTGTCCAATTTGTACTCTTTCAAATGGAGTTTTTATTCTTGCTACTGATAAATCTTCTATATGAGCTAGTCCTACAACTCCTCCTCCAATTTCTACAAAGATACCATAAGGTTTAATGTTTTTAACGATTCCACAAACTTCTTGTCCTTCTTGTAAATCATTTTTTACCCAATTCAATGCATCTTTTTGTACATCTTTCCTCGATAAAATGAACTTGTTATCATCTTTACCTATTCCTTTAACCTTAAATTGTACAAATCTATTAACTTTGCCTGTACACAAATTTTCTTTCGGGATGCCTAAATCGTTTGTGTTTATTGCTTCTACTTCTTCTCTATTTATCACTCCATCTAAGCCATTTCCTAGATTTATATGTAAATTACAGTTACTATCGCAACTTTCTACTTTTCCTTGTAAAATTTTTTCTTCTGTCATTGCCTCCTTTAATGCTTCTTTTGTAAGCCCTTGAGGAAGTGTATCCCATCCTTCAGGCATAAATTTCAACATACTCATTTGTATATTTAGCTCCTTTTTCTTACGTTTTTATAATTATATATTCTTTTTAAAATAATTGCAATATTAATATATAATTTTAATAGCTTCTTCTATTTTAATTTCTCTTTGTTCGCCTTTTTTCATATCTTTTAGAGTAATAGTATTATTTGAAATTTCATCTTCACCAATTATTATTACATAAGGAATTTCTAATTTATCTGCATACTTAAATTTAGCTTTTATTTTTTTATTTTCTGTATATAATTGTGTATTTATCCCTGCTTTTCTAAACTCTGTTGCAACATTTGCTGCATAGCTATAATCATCAATCATTGAAATTATTATTGCATCAGCTATTGATTTTTTACTTGCCTCTATTATTTTATTTTCATTTAATTGATAGAATAATCTTGTTAATCCTATAGAAATTCCTACACCAGGAAGTTTTTTTGTTGTATAATATCCTGCTAAATCATCATATCTCCCACCAGAACATATACTTCCTAATTCTTTGTATTCATCTAAAAATGTTTCATATACTGTTCCTGTATAATAATCTAATCCTCTTGCTATTGTTAAATCTATTTTAAAATAATCCTCTAAAACTCCAAATGCCTTTATATATTTTACAACTTCTGTTAAATCTTTTAATCCTTCTTGAAACTTTTCAGAAATTATATTTAAGTTATTTAACTTTTGTAGCTTCTCTTCTGTTGTACCTTCTATTGCTATAAATTCCATTATTTTATTAATTTTGTTTTCGTCTATTGCTATATCTTTCATCTCTGCAATTACATTATTTCTTCCAATTTTTTCTATTTTATCTATAATTCTTAATATATCTGATGACTTATCTGTTAATTGTAAATATTCAAATAATCCATTTAGTATTTTTCTATTATTTATGCAAATAGTAAACTTTCCAAAATTTAATTCTTTAAATGTGTTGTAAATAACACTTGGAATTTCTGCATCATTTATGTTGCTTAATTCTCCATCACCAATTATATCTATATCACATTGATAAAATTCTCTATATCTTCCTTTTTGAGCTCTCTCTCCTCTATATACTTTTCCTATTTGATATCTTCTAAATGGAAATGTTAAATTATTATAGTTTTCTGTTACATATTTAGCAAGTGGAACTGTTAAGTCGAATCTTAATGCTAGTTCTTTATCACCTTTATTAAATTTGTATATTTGCTTTTCTGTTTCTCCTCCAGCTTTAGCAAGTAATACCTCAGATAGTTCTATTACTGGTGTGTCTATTGGTAAAAATCCGAATCTTTCATATGACTTTTGGATTTTTTCTTTGATTTCATTAAATAATATTTGCTCTTTTGGTAGTAATTGCATAAATCCTGGTAATGTTCTTGGTGTGACTATGCTCATTATAATTTCCTCCTTTTTATTATATTTTTAAACTTATTTATAATTTTATGACCGCCAAGCTATCTGGTGATAGGACATTTTCGTTTTCGTCGGGCTCAAACGAAAAGTGCTATCACCACGCGTGGCTTCTCTACGATATTTAAAATACTATTATTATACATTATTTTGTGAACGCCAAGCTAAAACAATAAATTAGAATAGTAGATAGATGTAGGGGCGATTAGTAATCGCCCGAGCTTCAACGGCTTTGCTGTTTTATAGTTCCCAAGCTATGTCAATAGGGTGCTTTAAAATTATCCGCCAAGCTACCTATATATGTATTATGAAATATTTGTGACCGTCAAGCTACCTGTCAATAGGGTATTTTCTTTTTCGCAGGCTCAAAAGAAAAACACTATTGACACGCGTGACTACTCTATAAAAATGACATAACTAATTCTATAGAGTAGCTTGGCGACTACATAATAACTTATTATTTATTATTTCTTAATTTTCTTTATATCTTATTATAATAGATTGCAATTGATATGAGTTAAATAATCTGGGGAAAAATAAAAAAGATTTTAAGAAAATATAGAAA
>CAOPQH010000061.1:5449-8793 GCA_948505485.1 uncultured Clostridia bacterium | reverse complement strand
TTTGTGTCGTTAAATCATATATAACAAAAATTATTCAAAAAGATAAGAGATATATTGAAGAAAAAGAATACCGAGCCACACAGAGCAAAGAAAGACACAAAGTTTGTAAAAGAAATTATATCAATAAAAAACGACAAGCAGACAAGCAAGAGTATCAAGCAATGATAATACAAATAAACAAAGATAACGAATATTTATCTACTAAAAAGAAATTATCAGATAAAGCATTTTCAGATTGGAACAGAGGAATGTTTGATTATGATAAGCATAGTAGTGCTTTAGTATTAAAAAATGGAATAAATGTAGGTTTTGATGTACCAAGAAAAGTAAGTAATGTAGTAAATCCAAGTTGCATAAGAGCAACAGTTTAAATTGAATAAGCAAAGATCTTAGCACTTTACGAAAGGGCTATTTTTTTGACTTTAATAAGAGTTTTGTAAGTGTTTCCATAACCTACAGAACTCTTTATTTTTAGAAAGGGGTATTTATAAATGATTTTTAAAATGAAATTCAAAAAGTATGTGCATTATTAGTAAGAACAGGAGGAATTTCCATGAACGGAAAAACAAGAAAGAAAAATGAAGTAACTATTGTGAACAAATTTAAAGAAAATGAAATAGTAGATATAAAAGAACTTTTAGAAAATGCTTTTAAAATATACTATAATATGCAAATTAAAAATAAAGTAAGCTAAAACGTAAAAAATTAAAATAATTAGTAAGTAATTCGCCTATAATTAATAGGTGTTTTTTTATTGACTTTTTTGAGATAAAGCTATAAACTAACATTATAATTATAGTCGAAGCTTACTAATGGAAAGGAGGAAATCTTGTTAGTAAGCAATCAAGAAAAATATAACTGTGCTTTATATTGTAGATTATCTAAAGATGATGATTTACAAGGAGAAAGTAACAGTATAACAAATCAAAAAGAAATATTAACACAATATGCAAAAGAAAATAATCTAAATATTTATGATGTTTATATTGATGACGGATATAGTGGTACAAATTTTGAAAGACCAGACTTTAAAAGAATGATACAAGATATTAAAGACAAAAAAGTAAATATGGTAATCGTAAAAGATTCTTCAAGATTAGGTAGAGATTATATTGGTTTTGGAGAATATGTTGAGAAAATATTTCCTGAAAATCAAGTAAGATTAGTATCAATATTAGACAATTACGATTCAGCAATAGACAATGGTGTTGCAGATACTTTACCATTTAGAGCTGTAATAAATGATTTATATGCAAAAGATATTTCTAAAAAAGTAAAAGCATCTAAACACAAGAATGCAGTAAATGGTTTATTTAATGGAAATCGTACACCTTATGGCTATAAAAGGTCTGAAAATGATAGACACAAATTAGTAATAGATGAAGAATGTTCAAAGAATGTAAGAAGAATATTTGATTTATATTTAGAAGGAACGGCTTTAAGTCAAATTGCTTATACTTTTAATGATGAGCATATACCTACTCCATCACAAATATCAGGAACAGGAAGAAATGTATGTACTATATGGAAACCTAGTTCTATAAAACATATTCTAAAAAATGAAGTATATATTGGAAATATGGTACAAGAAAAGTGTAAAAGAATTAACTACAAATTAAAGAAACGCATTAAAAATGATAAAAGTGAATGGATAAGAGTTGAAAACACACACGATCCTATTATTGATAAAGAAAAATTTTATGCAGTCCAAGATATTTTAGCAAGTAAGTCAGAAACAAGGGTAAAATTCAGAAATTTACTACTAAAAGGATTAGTTGTTTGTAGCGATTGTGGTAAGAAAATGGGAATTACAACTCATAGTAGTGATACTGTTTATATGAGATGTCATACCTATGCAATACTTCCAAAACAAAGGCTTTGTACCCCACATAATATAAACTATCAAAAGTTAGAAAATGCAGTCGTCAAAGAAATTCAAAATATATGTCAGCAATATTTAGATAGAAAGAAAATGAAACAAATAATAGATACAGAATATGAAGAACAAGAAAAATCACAAGAAATTAGTAAACAAAAAAGTTTACTTGCAAAATCTATTGAAGTTTTAGATTTTCAAATTGAAAAATTATACGAAGATAAATTAAATGGACTTATCAATAATACTGATTTTTCAAGAATATATGATAAAAAGGTAAAAGAAAGAGAAGAAAATCAAAATAAACTAAAAGAGCTAAACGAAATCAAATTTGAAAAACAGACAATTGATTATGAAAAGATTATAAACGATTTTTTAGAAAAAGATAATATTACAGCATATATGTTAAATAGTTTAATCGAGAAAATTGAAGTTGATAACAATAAACAAGCAACTATTTATTATAAATTCAGCGATTTGAATAAATTATCAAAGGTGTCATAAAGAAATACCAAGAGCATGGTGCTTTGGCACCTGTTTTGCTGTTTAGGGAAAAATCCCTAAAACCCTTTTAGCCCGCTGGGAGAAAATTTTTTGATTAATATTTTATAAAAATGATTAAATTTTTGAATATATTTTTTCTAAAAAAGTATTCTTTTTCACTAATTTTTTGTTACCATTTTTATGAAAAATTTTTTTCGTGTGTGTGTTATTATTTATTATTTTTCTTTATTATTATTTGTGTAAAAAATTTTAACATACTGTACTGCATAATTTAAACATCTAGTTGTTCATATTATCAACTACTGAATTTTTCAATACTTTCAGCAGGTTTATTTCATTAATTTTATAATAAGTTTTTGGCGGAATGTCTATATATTTTATTTCTAAAATGTTAGCATTTTCTAATATAGAACTTGCTGTTCTTTGCTTATATGGTGTTAATTTTGTACTATTTTCTATACTATTTTTAGTAGCAAAAAAGAAACCATTTTTTAATTGATTTCTTTTCTTAAAATAATTATATCGACCATATAATTCTCCTAATAAAATAGCAGAATTAACTCCAAATTTATTTATCAAATCTCTATTTGCAATAATAAAATTAGATTGTATTATAGATCTATTTTCCATTATTCATACACTCCTTTTTCTAAAATTATATTTTAATTTTTCCCCCGAGCAGAAAAAAACGGATTAACAGTTTCTAAGTAGCAAAGCTACAAGAAACTGTAACATTCGCATATTTAATTTCTACGTCAATTGCACTCTTCGAGATGCAATTTCCTAGAACTTAAAAATCTTTCCCCTTATCTTTTTAATAAAATATTGATATTAAGTTTTTCCCCCGAAAGTGAAAATGTTTTCCCCTTATTTCCCCTTAAGTGTGGAATTTTAATAAACTATTTTAGTTTTTCTTAAACTTATTTAAACTATATTAAATTTTCAAGAAATTCTTGTAATTTAG
>CAOPQH010000061.1:0-5349 GCA_948505485.1 uncultured Clostridia bacterium | reverse complement strand
TTTTCTTAAACTTATTTAAACTATATTAAATTTTCAAGAAATTCTTGTAATTTAGTAATATCAATACTTATAAAATATAATTTTAGAAAATCAAGTGTTTCAAAAGTTATTATTTTTGAAGTGAGTATTCAACTACGAACTTGCAGATCGGAGGTTCGAATCCCTCCGGGTACACCATTGCTTAAATGGTAGTTCTCAAGTAACAATTCCTACCTTAAAAATTTATATTTACCTTTTAAAAAATTCACACAAGAATATATATAAAATAAATAGTAGAGGAACATTATGAAAATAAATTCAATTGATATTGATAATGCTTTAAAGTTTTATCAAATAAATGATAACGATTATAAAAATAAATGTTATAAATGTATCAAAGATATAAATTATATAAATAACTTTAATACTAAAGCAGAAAAAATCTATAATATTTTATATACTGATAAATCATACAAAATAGATATTCTTTGGAAAAAGCAGGATATCGCAGAGCTTTTTGGAGAACAATACAATCCTTTTATAACAAGTGTTTTAGTATTATTAGGATGGGAATTACATGATAAAAATATGATAAATAAAAAATATGATACTAAACAAAAAGAATTATACAAAAAAAGAGTGAGAGAAGCTTTAACAAATGATATATATATTAGGAAGTTGGAAAGCATTAGAATTTCACAAATGCTTTGGGCTACATATTTTATCAATACAAAATTGATTGAAGTTGGAAGGTTGCAATATGAAAAGTGTAATAATTATATAAAAATACATATACCTTCTGGAGATAAATTAGAAACACAAAAAGTATTAAATTCAATTAGAGATTCTAAAATCGAGATTGAGAAATACTTTAATTTAAAAAATCCAGAATATCGTTGTGATTCTTGGATATTGAGTAATCAAATAAATGCTATTATTGATTATAATTCTAATATTTCTAAATTTTATAGACTTTTTGAAGTAAAAGATGGTCCAAATGCACTTAAAGACATATTAAATTTTGTATTTAATATTCAAGAATGTGATAATTATAATAAACTTGAAGAAAGTACTAATTTGCAAAAACTATTAAAAAGGGAATTACTTCAAAATAGAAAATTAAAAATAGGATTGGGAAGTTTAAAAAATAAATTATAGTTATATAATGGAAATCAATTGTGTCGATATACTTAAGCAGAATAATTTTAGAATAAAATTATTCCGAAATAATTATGGAGTTATATTTGATGATAATAATATTGAGTTGTCTGAAAAATATATAGAACAATTAAAGCATTTTTTCTATACCCTACATTTTTGATTATTTAAGTACATATCTTGTATTATTTTTTATTTTTAGGATAGAATATTTTTAGATTATGATTGGAGGAATATTCTTGAAAAAAAATAAAGTAAAAAAAATTCTTATTATAATTTCTATTCTTTCTATTTTATTAGCATTTATTTTATATTTAATAATAATGTATAGAAATATTGAAGTTACTCCAAATTACCAAATTTCAAGAGTTCAATCCACAGATATTTCACAAACAGTGGAAAAAGCTGAAAAAAATAGTACATCAGTTGCAGATGTCATCGAAACAACAACGAAAAGTATTGTTGGTATTTCAAAGCTAAAAAACACAGGAAATTCTATATTTTTAAAAAATGATGAAAGTTCTTTAGGTATAGGAACAGGTATTTTAGTTTCTTCTAATGGATATATATTAAGCAATTCACATGTAACCGGTGAAAAATATAGTACTTGCTATATTACTTTAGAAAATGGTTTGTACTACAATGGAACTGTAGTATGGTCTGACACAGATTTAGATTTATCTCTAACTAAAATAAATGCCAAAGATCTTCCTTATGTAAAACTTGGAGACTCTGATAACATTCGTGTAGGTGAAACTGTTTATGCTATAGGTAATCCTATAGGATTTGAATTTAGAAGAACTGTTACTTCTGGAATTGTTAGTGCTAAAAATAGAACTATAAAACTTGAAGAAAATGATAATTCTTCATATATGACAGATTTAATACAAACTGATGCTACCATTAACCCTGGCAATAGCGGTGGTCCTTTAATTCTACCAAATGGAAATGTTATTGGAATAAATACTGTCAAAATTACTTCTGCAGAAGGCATAGGATTTGCTATTCCTATCAATATTGTAAAAACTATTATTGAAAGTTTTATATCTACAGATAATTTTGAAGAAGCTAAAATTGGAATATATGCTTATGATAAAGAAGTTATCCCATATTTATCCTCTAGTAACTCTTTTTCCACGGGAATATATATTACCCAAATAACAAGAAATGGACCAGCTCATAATTCTGGTTTAAAGATTGGTGATATTATAACTTCTATAGATAATGTTTCATTAAACACTATGAATGATTTGCGTTCATATATATATACTAAAAAGCCTGGTGATACTGTTAATTTAAATATTGTGCGAGGGAAAATAACAAAAACCATTTCTATTATTTTAGGTAAATAACCTCTAAACCTATATTTCAATCCACGTTTAATTATTCGTACACGAATTTTATTTTATAAAAAATAATATATAAAATTATGAAGATGAATAATTTCTATATATTATTTCTAGTTAATTTGAGTATAGTCGTGAATTGTAACTCATAGAAAAAAGAATGATTATAAAATCGTTCTTTTTTATTGAATTTTTTATAAACAAAAGATATAATAATATAATCAAAAGATGTTTTTAAGGAGATATTTAATGAAATTTATAAATGAAATATATTTAGATAAAGAAAAGGACATAATTATAAAGCTTTTTGAAGACAAAAGTGACGAATTAACTTATATATTAGAAACACCAAATCATAATACAGGAAATTTAATAACTAATTTAGCTAAAATATGCAATTTAGATACTATACAAGATGAAAATAATATGAAAATTATTAAGGGAATAATTCCTGCATATATTAATTCAAATAATGAAGAAGTATATATATTAAGATTAGGTGGAATAAAAATTGCAAATATATATAAAGATGGTAGAATAGACCAAAAAGCTACAATATCATCTATAATGAAAACATTAATGTCCCAAACGAAAGATTATAAATTTGGTCCTGATAAAACAATTATAAAATCTTATTTATTAAAAGAAACAAAGTTCAGAACTGATGTACATACACATATGAATGCAAATTTATCTCCTGATATACTTATTGCATTAGGAATAAGCCATCAACTTAAATATCCATTATATTATATCAAAAAATTAAATTTAAAAATAACACCAAAACAGGAGAGTATGTTAATTTCTCAAAGAGAAAAAGTTGAAAAAGATTTTAAGGATTCTAAATTAAAAGGCAAATATTTAACTAGAAGAATTGATGATAATACATTTATAAATTTTGCTGACCTTATTTTAAATAATTTAGATAATGCAAAAGAAAATATTGAAAAAATCAGAGTAAGTTTAGCTATTTTAAAAGATGGTCAAGCTGTTTTTACCAATTTAGAAAAAGTTTACCTATATAGATATATTTTTGCTAAAGGTATTGAAAGTGAAAAAAAGATTAGTCTAATTAAAAATAAAATTAATCGAATTCCCCAAAAGGATATTAAAAATGCCATAATGCAAATGTTAGAAGATAAGAAAGAAACTAGTATTTATAAAAATAATAATCTAAGACAAGATAAATTATTATGGATTGCAAGAGAATATCAAAAACAAGGAATTAATTATGTAGAGATTGCAGATACCACATTAACTAAAAAAGGATTACCTGCTATTGAATTATTAGAAGATATACATGAGGTTATGCCTAAAATTGAAGAGGAGACTGGAGTTTTTATCAGATTTCTTGTTGCAATAAGAAGAATCCCTTTAACTATTATTAAAGACCAAATAACTAGTGATAATTATTTAAGAGAAAACTTAGATGTCCTAAAAGCAGTAGCAAAAAGTCCTTATGTTGTTGGAAGCGACTTCATTGGTGAAGAAATAAATGATATTTCAGAATTACAACCAGTTATAAAAGAAATTGTCCAATATGCAGTTACTGAAGATGAAGGATTTACTATAAGAATTCATGCTGGAGAAAATGATAGTTTGAGAGACAACATTTTAAAATCTATACAATGTGTAACATCTTCTTTAAAGCCTGGTCAAAATATCCCTAAAATTAGAATTGGACATGGTGTGTATACTCCTAATATTGATAGCAAAGAAGGCCAACATTTAATTAAAGTAATAAAAAATTCTAATGCTGTCATGGAATTTCAATTAACTTCAAATGTAAGATTAAATAATTTAAGTGACATCAAAAATCATCCAATAAAAAAATACTTGGATAATGGTATAAAATGTATACAAGGTACAGATGGTTGTGGAATGTATGGTACAGATACAATAGATGAACAATTAGCTTTACAAAATTTATTAAATTTAAGTTCTGAAGATTTTAAAAAAATGAGAGATGTGGAAAATGAAATAATAAAAAATAGTACTGATTATTTTAAAAAGAATACTATAAGATTTAATAAATTTTTAGGAAATAGAACTATAAGAGATGCAATATTAGAAGCTGAAAATAAAAACTTAAAATCTAATAAAAGAAAAATAATAAAATTAAAATTAAATAATAAATTATTTTCAGAGGAATTGTTAAAAAATATAATTAAAGAATTTCCAGAAGATAAAATACCTATTATAATAGCTGGTGGAAGTTTTAATGCACAAAATAAGGAAACTATTATCGATATTAATGGCAAAAGAATATTAGAAAATTTAATAAAAAAATTGGATGATAAAAAAGTATTTTTTGTTATAGGTCATAAATTGCAAGCATATGAAAAACTCATTTTAGACTTATCTAATAAACTAAATAAACACTTTGAGATTTATTGTATAGTTCCTAAAATGTTAAAAAAAGAAAATATTAAATCTCTTCTAACTTCTAATATTTCCGGTGTGAGAATTTCAACAGAGAGTGAAGAATTTGGTATATATAAAAGTTTTAATTACGAAATATTTGAAAGAAGACCGTCTATTGTTATCATATTCGATGGAAATGCTCCAGCATTAAATCTAATACAAGAAGCAAAAAACGGAAAAGCTAAATCTAAAATATATGTTAATTCTGAAAAAGATAGTTTAAGATATAAAGCAAAAACTTTAAGAGGATATGTAACATTATTTAAATTAAATGAAAATATAGAAGATAATATAATTGATGATATCAAATCTTTTCAATAATAAATATATATGTAAAAGAGAACTATACTTTATACAAATATAGTTCTCTCATATTATCATCTTATATTACTAATCCAAAGTGGTGCGCCATCAGGGGGTCGAACCCTGGACCTTCGGATTA
>CAOPQH010000060.1 GCA_948505485.1 uncultured Clostridia bacterium | reverse complement strand
AAGCAATCAAGATATAAAAACAATAGAAGGAGATTTTTATATATCAGTACCAACAAACACGGCAAACAAAGTTAAGGTTTCAATAGATGGTAGTTATGAGAAAAGAGATGCATACATTTATGTTGAAGAAGGCGATTTAAATTGTCAACCACTAGTTGTACCTAAAACAGAAAAGAACCCAATTAACGTAGAATTAGAATTAACACCAGAAAGAGAAGGCGAGTATGATATTGTACTAGTTAAAGAAGATAAAGAAGGAGAACAATTAAACAGTAAAGCTATATTTGAGGTAAATGGTGTTGAAAAAGAGGTAGTAGGAAGATTAGAAATAGCAAAAGATGTGCAAATAACAAAAGACAATGTTTCAAATGCAGATATATATACTATAAAAGAGACAAAGGCTCCAGACGAATATTGTGAATTTGACGGAATAATAACAGTAACAGTTACTAAAAAAGAAGAAAATGGAATTTTTAAAGTAGATAAAGTACAATATAAAGTAACAGATAAAGATGGAAATGATATCACAGAAAAGACAGGAAAAGATGTAAATGTATATTTAAATGAAGATGGAAACATATATGTTGAAGTTATAAATTATGAGGAAGAACCAAATAGTGAATTTGATTTAAAATTACTAAAAAGAATAACAAAAGTAAATGATGTTGAGCAAGAAGAGAGGTTATTAAAAGAAGATACAAGTAAATTAAATACAAAAAATGAAGATGGAAATTTAATAACAACAGCAGAATACAAAATGACAAAAGATCCAGTATTAGTAAAAAGCGGAGATATTGTAACATATACATTTAGAGTATACAATGAAGGTGATATAGATGGATATGCATCAGAGATAACAGAAGACATACCAGAAGGCTTAGAATTTATATATTCAGACAAAATAGGTGATGATTTAAAAAATGATACAAGTTTAACAGATGCAGAAAAGAAGGCAATAGAATTTAATCAAAATATGTTATGGAAATACACAGATACAGGATTAAAAACAATATCAACAACATTTTTATCAAAAGATACATCAGAAGATAATTTAATAAAAGCATTTGATAAAGAAAATCAAAAGATAGACTATAAAGAAGTATCAGTAATGTTAAAAGTTACAGCAAAAAATTCCTTTAACGGAATATTAAGAAATGAAGCAGAAATTTCAGAAGATACAGACAAAGATGGAAATCCAATAGATGATAGAGATTCAGATACAGAAAAATGGGGAAAAGAAAATAGTGATAAATATTATGATGATAATAAGAAATGGCCAGTATATAAAGAAGATGACGAAGATTATGATAATATTAAATTACAATATTTTGATTTAGCATTAAGAAAATTTATCACAGCTGTACAAGAAGAATCTGTGACAACTAGAATTCCAGTAGTAACTTACAAAGATGGAAAGATAGTATATACACATCCTAAAGATGCGTTAACAGTTCATGTAGGAGATGTTGTAACATATACTATAAGAGTATATAATGAAGGTAAACTAGATGGATATGCAGAAGAGATAACAGATGATATACCAGATTATTTAGAATATTTACCAAATAATGCTATAAATAAAGAATATAGATGGGTAATGAATGATAAATCAGGAAATAAAGTAACAGAAGCAACTAAAGCAGATAAAGTAATAACAGATTATTTATCAAGTAAACAACAACAAGAAACCAAAAGAGATAATTTATTAAAAGCATTTGATAGCAGTAGTGATATAAGCGAAAAGAATCCAGATTATAGAGATTTAAAAATAGCATTCAAAGTAAAGGATCCAAATTCTAATAAATATATAATAACTAATCATGCACAAATTTCAGAAGATTCTGATGATGATATAGATTCAACACCAGGTAAATGGAATGAAGGTGAGGATGATCAAGATATAGAAAACATTAAAGTAGAATACTTTGATTTAGCATTAAGAAAATATGTAACACAAGCAATTGTTATAGAAAATGGAAAACAAACAGTAACAAACACAGGGCATAAAGCAGAAGATGATCCAGAATCAATAGTAAAAGTAGAGCTACATAGAAAAAAATTATCTTCAGTAGTAGTTAAATTTAGATATAAAATAAAAATAACAAACGAAGGGGATATAGCAGGATATGCTAAAGAAATAACAGATTATATACCTCAAGGATTAAAATTTGTAGCTAAAGATAATCCTAATTGGAAGGATGAAGGAAATAATGTTATTTCTACAAAACAATTAGAAAATACATTATTACAACCAGGAGAAAGTACAGAGATAGAAGTTTTACTAACTTGGATAAATGGAGCAAATAATACAGGGTTAAAAGTAAATACAGCGGAGATATCAGAAGATTGGAATGAATATGGAGTGCCAGATAGAGACTCAACACCAGATAATAAAAAAGAAGGTGAAGATGATATAGATGATGCACCAGTAATGTTATCAATAGCAACAGGTCAAGCAAGAATATATTTCGTATTAGGAACAACAGTATTATCAATACTATCAGGAGGAATATTCTTAATTAAGAAATATGTAATGTAATAAATTTAAGAAAAATTAAATTCATTTGAGTTTAATTTTTCTTTTTTTTTCTTTTTTGTTTACAATACAAAAACCGTATGATATAATTTTCCGTAGAACAAAAGAGGTGATAGTATGAATCAAATTTTATCTATAGAAAATAATAAAAAAAGTGGACGGCGCTATTGATATTGGACAAATTTTAAAAATATTTGGAATATTTATATTGATATTTGGAATTTTATTAGTAAGCAACGGATCATATGCTTTATATAAAAATTTAAAAGAAAAAGAAGAATATGCTAATAGAAAGCCAACAGTACTAGTTGAAAAAAATGATGAAGATACTTTAATTATTACGGCTAAACAAGAAAAGGGTATTGAAAAAATAGTGTATAGTTGGAATGGAGGAGAAGAAGTTACAATTAGTGCTAGCAATAAAACATACTTTGAAAAGGTTATAGAACTTCCAACAGGAGAGAATACAATAAATGTAGTAGTTACAGCTATAAATGGTCAAAAAGAAGAATATCAACAAAAATATGTAAAAAAAGAAGATCCTAATATAGAAATTACAGCAGTAGAAAATAAAATAAAAGTTTCTGTAACGAGTACAGAGAAAATTGCTACTGTTTCATATAAATGGGATGATGACGAAAATCAAGAAGAGGAAATAAATGATACATCTTTTGAGAAATTAATAGATATACCACAAGGATTACACACGCTAACAGTTGTAGCAACTACTGTTAACAATAAAATAACAACAAAACAACAAGAAGTGCATGGAGTAACTAAACCTAAATTAGAAGTTACAACAGATGGAAAGGACTTTATAATTAAGGCTGCAGATGACGAAAAATTAGAAAAAGTTGAATTTAAATTAAATGGTCAAGCATATAGATTAAAATTAAACAATACGGAATTAACTTACCGTTATCCTATGTCTGATGGAGAAAATAAACTAGAAGTAACAGTATATAATTCAAATGGTTTAACAGCTGTTTCTAAAGTAAAATGCACAAAACAATAAATTTAGTTGAAAACACTTTTGTGTTTTCAACTTTTAGTTAAGAGGTGATACGATATGAATCAGTTTTTAGAAATTTTAACATATTTTATTATATATTCATTTTTTGGTTGGATATTAGAGTCCGTATTTAAAACAATTATACAAAAAAAAGCAGTCAATAGTGGTTTTTTGCATGGGCCATTTTGTCCTATATATGGTGTAGGAGCACTAATAATGTATTTTTGTTTAAGAGATTTTAAAGGAAATGCTTTTATAGTATTTTGTTTAGGATTTGTGGTTTTATCTGTATGGGAGTATATTGTAGGAGTGCTTTTAGAGAAAATATTTAACACTAAATATTGGGATTATTCTGATAATAAATATAATCTACAAGGAAGAGTATGTTTATTAAATTCGATTTTCTGGGGAATATTAGGTATAATATTTATATATTTTATACATCCATTTATGCAACAGCAGTTGCTTAAGATAGATAGAAACATAATTATTTATTGTGACATTATTTTTGCAATTTGTTTAATTATAGATACTGCTGTTTCTACAATTAAAGTTCTTAGTATGGAAAATAATTTAGCTAAGATGGATGAGTTAAATAATAGAATAAAAGAAAAATTAGAAGAGATTAAAGAAAAAGGCAAAAATATTAGCAAGGTAGATAATGGAAAAGATATATTAGAAGAATTAAAGAAAAAGAGAGAAAGAATTAACAGAAGATTATATAAAAATGTTTATAGATTAAAAAAGGCTTTTCCAACAATGGAATCTGATAAAATTACTAAAATATTACAATTGAAGAGAGATTTAAAGAAAGCTAAAAAAATAAAATAATACTTGAAAAATAATATAAAGTTTGTATATAATAAAGTCAATATTTTATATAATATGATGAAAGTTTTAAATTTACATTATAAAAATATTGTAAAGAAAAATATTTTGACAAGCTAGATGCGTTCTTGGAGGTGAATATGTTACAAGAGATATATATTATAGATGATGATGACTCATCAATTGCAATTTTTAGAGAGCTATTTAAAGATGATAAAAGTTATAAATTTATAAGTGTAAAAACAGAACAAATAGATATTGCATTAAAAAATATTCCTGCTCTTATTGTAATTAATGAAGACGCTATTGATAGAGATGTTATAGAGTTATGTAGGCAAATAAGAAGAGATGAGGACAACGGTATGACACCAGTAATTGTTGTATCATCTAATAGCGATAAAAATCATAGAATAAAAATATTAGATGAGTCAATAGAATACTTTATAAAAAAACCAGTTGATGAACAATATTTATATTATACAGTCAAAAATCTTACAAGATTATTAACTATAAATAGAAGAGTTAGTCCGCTTACAGGATTACCAGGAAATGTTCAAATACATGCCGAATTAAAAAAGAGATTATCAAATGGGGAGGAGTTCTCTGTATTATACATAGACTTAGATAATTTTAAAGCATATAATGATGTATATGGATTTGTAAAGGGAGATCAAATAATTGAATTTACTGCTAGAATAGTATCAACAATAATACATAATAGCATTGATGATAAATGTTTTGTAGGACATATAGGAGGAGATGATTTTGTAGCAATAGTCCCAGGAATAATGGTAGAAAAATTATGCCAAAATATTATTGCAACATTTGATAGCCAAGTTGGTGAATTTTATACAGAAGAGGATATAGATAGACAGTATATAGAAGTAGCAAATAGAAAAGGAATAATTGAACAATTTCCTTTAACATCAGTTTCAATAGGTGTTGTTGTTGCAGATAAAGATAGATTTACAAATATATTAGAAATAGGGGAGATAGGTGCACAAGTTAAACATGCTGCTAAATCAGTTATGGGAAGCAGTTATGCAGTTGATAGAAGAAAATAAAAAAACAGGTATTGCTAGGGAGATAAGTGATACCTGTCTTTTTGCTTTTTGTTTAAATATATATTACAAAAATGATAATAAAACGTAATATTTAATAGTGAAACTTGTAGGATTAACTTCCCTAGAATATAAGAGAATAATGAAATTAAGAGAAAATATATACTATTGATTTCTATATTAAAAAGATATTTAATTATATTAAGAGATATAGTTTTTATAGTTGGAGGAATTAGTGTGCTAAAGAGATTTAAAGATATATTTAAGAAAATTTCCATAAGTTTAATTATTTGTTTAATTATTTTGATGAATGATTATGGATCAGTGTGTAAAATAATATATGAAATCAGTCAAAACAAAATAACAGGTATTCCATATTCAATAGCAAGTGATGAAGAGTTGGAGGAAGAAATAGATTATGAACAATTTGTTGATTATTCAGCAGGATTAAAATATACATATGATAGTGATAATAAAACAGCTACAGTTACTGAGTATGATAGAGAAATGAAATATACGAAAGATGGAGTTACATTATATGCAAATAATTCGTTTGTACAAATACCAGAAACTGTTCAATATAATGGAACTACATATAATGTTACAAGTATTGAAGCGGGTGTATTTAAAGATCAAAGTGGAGAAGTACCAAGCGTTTTCATAGAAATAGATAATAATGGAAACTATTATTCATACGAAGAAGATGATGAAAATGAAGAATTTGCAAAAGTTCAAACAATAATGTTTCCTGGAACAATAGAAATAATAGGAGAAGAAACATTCAAGGATTGTATTAGTTTGCGATATATCTATGGATTATCAGGAGTAACTGAAATTGGAAAGAGTGCATTTGAAAATTGTAGTAGTTTATCTCAAATAAGTGGTTATAATCAATTAACAACAATAGGTGAAACTGCATTTAAAAATTGCACATCACTAAATACTCTTACATTTGTAGAAAATGAAACTAATATAGGAACAAATGCATTTGAAGGTTGCACTAATTTAGTAATATGGTGTAATGAAGGTACTACTACAGAAACATCATTACAAAGTCAAAATATAACTCCATTTTTACTAGATTATTTTGAATTTAATATAATAATGATTGACAATACAACAGGACAAGAAAATAGAATGACTGAAGAAGATTTTTTCGGAGAAGAATCATTAGATTGTATAATAAAAGGATTAGAATTAGTTAGTTATGATTCGTCTAAAGGATATACAGATATAAAATTATTAAATGAGAAATATGGATATCCATTAATCGAGATAGGGAGTTCTGTGTTTAAGGATAAGACACAATTAACCAATATAAGTATTCCAGGTTCAGTAAATAATATAAAAAATGAGGCTTTTTCTGGATGTACAGGTATTACTGCGATTCAAATTCCAAGTGCAATAGAAACAATAGGAGAAGATGCATTTAAAGGATGCACAGGTATTGAAAAAGTTGAAATTGGAAGAAATATAACAAATTTAGGACAATCAGTTTTTATGGGATGCTCTAAACTATCGGAGGTGTGGGTAAAATCTAGAAATGTTTCAGGTGGTAATAATATATTTGATAACACCAGTAATACCTTAAAATTGTATTGTTATTCAAATACAGAGCTATATAAAAGTTATAAGGAAACTTTAAATGGAAGTAGAGAGTGTATTGCTATAGATACACCAACAAGTATTGGCATTTTAGAAGAACCTAAAAAAATGACGTATCAGCAAGATTTAAATGAAAAATTAGACTTAACAGGACTAAAGCTAAGAGTATTTTATGAATATGATGAAATTGGATATGATATTGTATCATTCAAAGGGATATCAAATGATGGAAAAATAATTACTTCTATAGGAAGTGGAGAAGATGAGATTGAAACTACAGGAGCTTTAAAGATCAAAAATAGTAATAATGTTATTACTGAAGACAATTGTAACATTACACTGCAATATACATCAGCTGACAGAACGGCAGAGGTTACATTAACGGTAGAAGTAGAAAAAATATTTGAATATGACATAAATGATGATGGTGTTACTGTAACACTTGTACAATATAATGGAGATCAAAGTATTGTAACAGTTCCATCAACGACTCAAATACAAGGCAAAAGTTATACTGTAAATGCATTAGGAAATGATATTTTTAGCCATAATGATACGCTACAACAAGTAACATTACCAGAAACAATTAAAACAATAGGAACATATGCATTTTGGAATTCCTTAAATTTAGAAAAGGTTGTTATTCCTGTTTCAGTTACAAGTATAGGAGAATACTCATTTTATTATTCAGATGATAATTATGAGGAAAAGGTTTTACCTAATTTAACAATATATGGATATGAGGGGAGTGTAGCGCATCAATATGCTACAGAAAATCAAATTAGTTTTGTTAACATAGGATCTGTGTCTAAATTAGTAACAAAGATAGAAATACAAAAGGAACCAAATAAAAAGAATTATAAAATAGGAGAAGACTTAGATTTAACAGGTGGTAAATTAAAAGTAACTTATTCTAATGGAGATACAGAAATTAAAGAAATGAATTCTTCAGATTTAACTCTTAGTGGCTATAATAAAAATACAGTAGGAATACAAGAAATAGAAGTACAATATATGGGAAAAACAGCAAACTTTAAGGTTACAGTATCAGAAGAACAAAATGAAGAAGATACATTAGGTCCATTTATAAATATAGAACCTACAAATGTAGAGTATAACAATAAACGAATATCACTTGTAAATATTGAAGTTACAGTAATTGATTCTGATAGTGGTGTAAAAGCTTTTTATATAGATAATGAAATAAAAACACTAAATAGTGATAGTATGTATACTCAAAAAATTGTTCCAGATAGGGAATATATATTAAAGGCGATAGATAATAAAAACAATGAAACAATAAAACCGTATATTTATTATAGAGATGAAGTAAACATAGATGTAGACGGTGATGGAAAGCCGGATATAAATATAGATACAAATGGAGATGGAAAACCAGATATAAATATAGACACAGATGGAAATGGAAAGCCAGACATAAATATAGACATAGATGGAGATGGAAATCCGGATTTGAACATAGATACAGATGGAGATGGAAAACCAAATCAAAATATAGATCTTAATGGAAATGGACAGTTAGATCCAGGAGAACCAGGATATAAAGATGATGAGCCAGGGGAAAATAACACTCCAGGAGGAAATAATACTCCAGGAGGAAATAACACTCCAGGAGGAAATAACACTCCAGGAGGAAATAACACTCCAGGAGGAAATAATACTCCAGGAGGAAATAACACTCCAGGAGGAAATAACACTCCAGGAGGAAATAACACTCCAGGAGGAAATAATACTCCAGGAGGAAATAACACTCCAGGAGGA
>CAOPQH010000059.1 GCA_948505485.1 uncultured Clostridia bacterium | reverse complement strand
CTGAAATTCCTCAAAATTTACTCTTGCAAATTCTTTTTTCTTTCGTTCTTTTGACACATTCTTTACTAATCTCACTCACATGATATTTTTCAAAATCTACCATTACATGATTTTTAATAGTGTTTATGTATGTTTCTACTGTTTTTAAGCTAATTGTTTTATTAGTAGTAGGATTAACTTGATTCTTTTTCCAATTAAGCCATTCCTTTGCTATGTTTGGAAACAAAGTATAATCATCTGCTAGTAACTCTATTTTTCTTTTTGCTTTTTCTTCATTAAATTCAACAAACTTATTTAATTCGGATGAACATTCTTCTGTAAATACTTTAACATTAGGAATTGTGCTATTCCTTTTAATATCAAAATATACATCAGTAATTAATTCACCTAACCTTTTTCTTGCCTCTTGTTCACTTCTTGCTGTTCTTGATAATCTTGGATTTTTGTGGGCTCCTTCCATAATTGAATTTAGGGCTAAAGTTACTCTTGCCTCATAACTATTTCCTTTTTTCCTTATTGTAACTGTTCCTTTTGGTGCTCTTTGTCTATTTATTTTTTCCATCATAACTCCTTCCAAATAAGTTTAAAAAATCTAAATAGTTCAAGGGCACAAAACTTAATATCTAAACATATCATATCACGTTTAAAACAGGAAATCAGCCCTTTTTACTAATTACTAATAATCATAGTCGCCATACTTACCACAGTTCTCCTCAAACCATTTTGGTAACAATTCTTTGTTAATGATTATCTTTCTTTTAAATCTAACTGCTGGAAAACCTTTTACTTTAACTAATTGCAACATTAAATTTCTACCTATACCTAACATTTTTCTTGCTTCATCTACAGTTAACCCCAACCTTTCATTTTCTTCATTTGTTGTCAATGTAGATGTCCTCCTTTCCTAATTTAGTAAGAGTAAAATTTATTTCTCTACTAGATAAGTTCCAAAATACAGTTCAAAATGTAACCCTTTTTAGAAAAATTTTTAAATTTTATTCTTCCACTAGGTAAATGCCACCATTTTTCGAAAAATGAGTAATTTTTTGAAAATTTCTTGAATTTTTTTGATATTTACTCTTCACTAGGTATATGTCATCGTTTTTTAAAAAAGGGGTAATTTTCTAAAAATTTCTTTAAATTTTTTTATTTTAAATTTCACTCTCCACTAGGTATATGTCATTCAATATCCAAAAGTCGGAAAGTTTTTGAGAAGTTTTTTAATTTTATTTAAATTTAAATTTAAGTATTAGTATGAAATTTGCCTATTTTTATATATTTTGTAAAAAAAGTATGTTATAATGCATTTAAATTTATAGGAGGAAATAAGGATATGGGATCATATATTGAAATTAACGATACATTACAAATAACAAAGGAACAGGGCTTTCCGAAAGAATTAGATTGGAAAAAACATTTGAAAGTTCCATATACTACAGAACAATTTACTGATAAAATATTTGAATTTAAAGATAAACCTAGTATTAGAAATTATCAAATGCCACCAGTTAGAAATTTTTTAGTAGAAAATATTGATGGAAAATGGTTATATTGGGGACAAGTGCATATATTAGAAGTAAATCATGATTATATAAATAAAACTACATCTGGAAAGTTTAAAATTATTTATATAAATAAACCAGAAGAAATGGAAATGGCACATAATCTTATTGATAGAAATCAAGATACTTTTTTTAAATTGGAAGAATAGGATATGAACTTTATTATTAAGTAAGATTAATAAAGTAAATAGAAATGGAGTTGAGTTTATAAATATTTATGTAACTTATGAAAGGACTTTTTTCACAGAAAAACAAATTAAAGAACTAGAACAATATGGAAAACTAATATTTTTAGAAAGCTATTTTGATTTAGATAAAGCACAATATTTACAAGACAATACAGAAAAAATCTTAATGGCAGATCCAGAATGGTATAAATGGAATTTAAGGAAAGAACATATAAGTAAAATTGAAAATTTAAAAGCAATTTGTATCAATACAACTGCTTTTGATTGGATTGATTGGCAATATTGTAAAGAAAATGGAATAATAGTAACACATACACCTAAATATTCTACAGATTCTGTTGCAGAATATGCTATTTTCTTAATGATGTGTTTAGCAAAAAAATTACCAATTCAGATAAAGACAAATTATAAAATGCAATATAATCACGAAATGTTAAATACAGAAATAAAGAATAAAACGGTTGGCATAATTGGTCTAGGAACAATTGGTACAAGAGTTGCAGAACTTTGTGATAATTTAGGAATGAAAGTTATTTACTGGAGTAAAAGTACTAAAGAAAATAAATATAAAAGAGTTGAAATTGATGATATTTTTAAGGAATCAGATTTCATTATTCCTACATTTGCAACAAACGAAGATACTAGAAAAATCATTACGGATAATCGAATTAAAATGATGAATGGAAATAACTTAATAAATATTATAATCAATCCAGCAGAAATTTATAATCATAATTTGATGTTAGAAAAAGCAGAAAACAATGAAATAGGATATGCTTTTGAAATATATGATGATAAGACATTAAATGATTATAAAGGAAATGTAATGGCAACTGCACCATATTCATTCTATACAAAAGAGTCAATAGATAGATTAGTAGATTTATGGTGCAACAATACTATTTCTATATTAGAGAATAAATCACAAAATGTTGTTGGTTCTTAATTATAGGAGGAAATGTTATGGATAGGAAATATATAGAAAATTAGTTAGGTATTTTAAAAGAAACTTGGCTAAATAAAAATTCTAATAAGGCTTCATCATTATTTACTAATACAAACTTTTATCAAGAAACACCTTTCTTAAAGCCTTATACTAAATATGAAGAAATTGAAAAAGAATGGGAAAATATTGATAATCAAGATATAAAAAAATTAGAATTTAAAATTTTAGCAATAGAGGATAAGACTGTAATTGTAAATTGGATATTCCAAAGGGATGTTACAGAATTTGATGGTATATATGAAATAAAGTTTAATGACAACAATGAATGTATATATTTTAAAAGTTGGGAAATGGAAAATATTTATAAGGAGAATTAAAAAATGGATAAAAAAGCAAAAGTAATAACTATGTGTGGTAGTTTAAAATTCAAAAAAGAATTTATAGAATATTCAGAAAAACTTGAATTAGAAGGAAACTGTGTGCTAAGTGTAATTTATCCAACTCACGAAGATAAGGATTACTATACAGAAGAGCAAGCTAACTTATTAGATAAATTGCATAAGCAGAAAATTGATATGTCTGATAGTATATTTGTAGTTAATGTAGATGGTTATATTGGAAATAGTACAAAAAGCGAAATTGAATATGCAAAAGCAATAAATAAAGAAATCTTATATTTAGAAAAAATATAATGGTATATGTAAACAATAACTTACAATCTATAAAGGAGATGACTAATATAGAAATATTAACGCCTAATGAGAAAGAAGTAGAAGTATTAACATTATTTTACAATAGATTCTATGATTTATTTGATGAAATAGTTAATGATAGTTTTTTTAATAAAGAGGCTAATATACGCTTTTTTAAATTAAGAGAAGCTTTTTCAATATATAAAGAGTTATTAAATTATGAACCAATAAAAGCTTATATTGAATGGATGAAAAAAGGTGGAAGACCTCCTCTTGAAGGTATTATTGCAGATGATTTATTTAGCTTTATAAGGAACCTATTATTACATTTTCCAATTTTTAATACATGGGATGAAGTTTATATAAATAAGAATTTAGCTACATGGAGTAAATTAGGACAAATTGATAAATTCCTAAAAAAGTGTATTAATATAAAAATTGATGGAAAAAGTGAAATCAAATATAGAATATGGGAAAAAGATAAAAACGAAATAAAATACTTTTCCGTAAATTTTCCTGAAGAATTCAAAGATAATAATATTTATTTAAAGGATATAATTACTGAAAAAGCTGGAATGAAATTTTGTATAGCATTAATGCGCGAGATATTAGATAAACAAGTAGTAAATGCAGATGAACCAAAAATAAAAATTATGTCTCAAGTATACTTTCCTATAAAAAACAAAAACAATTAGAAAAATTCCAAATAAGTTTTAGTATAATAAAATAAGAGTATATCAAAATTTTCACAAATTATGATATACTCGTTATTTTTATTTTTGATTAACACATTCTAATATCAAATTTATTGCATCTGAAAATCCGTATTTTATAGAAATTTCCATTCTCATAAGCTCCAATAATATTTATCCTGTCAATATAACTATCTAAGCTATTTTTAATACTTTCTAAATCTTCTTGTGTATGTGGCAACTTTTCTATTATACTAAATAGTTTTTCATAACTATCATTATCTTTAGTTAAAGCCATAATTCTTTCCTTATCCTTTTCTGTTAAAGTATACAGATTTTCCTCTCTACATTCAAATAATGTGTTTAAAACATTTTCTCTTTTTACTTTCTCCTCTGACATATTTACTACCTCCAATATTAATTTGATAGTAGTATAACGTGCTCAATTTAATTTGTCAGCCCTTTTTATAAAATTCAATTTATATTTTCAAGAAATATAGGAGCCTTATTATATTTTTCTATATAACATATATTTCACTTTCACTTTTGATGATTTTATCATACTTATCTTTATCATAATATCCATAAGTTTTACATGAAGGACATATATAATGACCATCTTCATCTATTTGAGATTATACTAATTGCTGTTTGGTATCCCAACAATTTGAACAATATATTAGTTGTGAATTCTCACCTTTTAAAGTAATATATGCATCTCTATGTCTTTCTATTTTATTTATAATATCCTGTTTCTTTAATAAATCCCTATTTTTTTCCTTTAATAATTGATTTTCTTGTATTAAATCTAAAATCTGTTTTTGTGCATCTATTAATTCAGATACTAATGGAATATTATCAGCCTTTTGTGCTACTGCTATTCCATCTTTTATAGCTTCATACCATCCCATATAATTCATCTCCTATTATATTTATTCCCATTTATATCTAGTTTTCAATCTATAACAAAATTTAAAATCATTTTTTTCTTTTTGAATTCTTCCTACAACTATAAATGGTTGAACTTGTTGAACTCTTGCAAATTTTATGATTTCTTCTTCAGTTAAGTCACCTTTTTCTATAAATTGATTATAATCTTCTTCATTTATTAATGTATTACTTGCAAATTTATCAGCTTTATCTTCCATATCTGATTTTGAATCTGCATAATCAATAAATTGAGTACTTACTATATCTCCATTTAATAAATGACCTATTTCATGAAATAATGTAAACCAAAATTCATCTGCAAAAGATCTCCTAATTGTCATTGATAATATAATTTTGTTATCAATCTTTTTAATAAAACCTTGTACTGGTGCTCCAGCAAAATTTTTAACTACTTGAAATGTAATTCCACATCCTGCAAAAATTCTTTTAAGTTCTTCTATAGATTTATTTATTTCTAAAAACATACATTTTTTTATATTTTCAATATTAGCTTTTAGTTCATTCTCGTTATATTCATTTACAAGATTACTCTTTTCGGCAATTAATTCACAAATTCTAAGCCATACATATAAAACATATACATTTGTTTCAATCGTTTGTGACTTTCTAAAAGCTACTTGACTAGTAACTAAATTATTAATATATGTTAAGTTATTTACATTACATATATTTCTTAATTCAATTATTTGTGATATTACATTTTTTGTTTTAGTCATGATTCCCATATTTTCTGCATAGTTAATTAAAGATTTCAACGATTTTACAATACTAACTTCATTTTCATCAATTTCTTCTTGTTCTTTATATTCTAATATTTCTTTATCATATATTCCTTGTAAATTTATCCAAAAACTTGCTGGCATACCAAAAACATATTCTAAACTCTTTGCAAATGATGGTGATATACCTTTTTTTCCATTCACAACTTCACTAACATGTTTTGGAGAAAATCCTGTTCTTACAGCCAATTCTTCTTGATTCATTTGCCTTTCTTCCAAAACTTCCTTTATAGTTTCTCCAGGATGAATAATAAAATCAAGGGATAATCCATTCATTTTTTCCACCATGATAATCTAACACTCCTTTTATATTTAATACTTTACAATTTTTTAAACTTTCTAAATCTAACTCTGTTTCTAGCGGCTCTACTACTATTCTATAATTTGCTGTTATTGATATTCCATAGCATTTATCTAGATTACCTTCTAATGGATGTGGTTTACCAAGTCCTATTCTAGTTAAATACTCATTAAAATTATCTGCAGCTTCTAATTGATTTATTCTTTGTTTTATCTTTCTTCCCATTTCAAGTCCTACTTTTCTTTGTAATGTTTTTGCATCACAAAGTATTTTTCGCACTTTTTCATCTTGATATTTAAATTGCAACGTTTCACCTTCTTTATTGTAAATTACCTTTTAGGTAATTATATTGTACTACATATTTTTTGATATTGCAAGTAAAATAGCAATAATATATAATTTTTTATAAAATTTAATTATCGTATATATTTCCATAAATATTTGTCTGTTCTTAGCAGTTTTGATTCATATTTCGTTAAAAATACATCATAAGGGTAGCCTCTTTCTATGTATATCTCTGTAAGTTCCATCTTATATTCTTCAAGCAACTCTAAATATTTATGTTTAAAGCAATTTTTACATAACCACTCGATACCTTCTTTAGAAATTTTAGTTTTTCCATTTTCATAATATTTATAGATATTATTTGTAGCTTTGTTCATTTTAATAATTCCATTTTTTATAGTACCAGGAACTCTATTAAAATAATTGGGTAATTCATATACATACATATCATCATTCCAAAATTTTTTATAGAAACCTTTAGCAATTCTTCATATTGTTCGATTCTTATATTAAAGAATTCTATATCTGCATCTACAATATTTTTTTCTGTTTGAAAATATACATGTATTAACCAATAAAAACCTTCAACTAAAATGTAATTTTTTCTATTAATTAATTTATTTTGTTTCCATCTGCAAGTTGGATGTTTTTTACTCATAAATTGAACTGCTCTTTGTAAATCTATGTATGTTATTTCTTTATTATTTTTGGTTTTTAAGTTTAGTAATTTTAATTTGTTTAAAGCACTATCATAAGTCATAAAAATTTTTTCAAGCTCTTTTACTGTATCAGTAACCATTATTACCTCCTTCATATATAGCTTTTAATGTTTGCGAAGCTCAACATTAAAAATTAAAGCAAAATTTATTTTGCTCGAATGTTAAGGCATTTTTTTACGCTTTAACATTCGCCAGCTTGGTGTTTTCTTATGACTAATTACAAAAATTATGGCATTAGTAACACTTCGACTATAATTAAAATATAAACTTTTAAAAAGAATAAACAGTTATTCTACTTTGAAATGAAACTGCCTTAAAATTGATTTTAGGACTTAATTGAATATAGAAAATAATTGACTACTTATAGTTTTAAAAGCTATAGGTATTTTTTTATTTTCAAAAGAGTAATGCAATAGCCTCTATAAAAGCTATTAGGTGTGATGAGCCGATGCTATAAAGTTAATTCGTATTAGTACTAACGGTCTATTAGTACAAAATGCGTGAGTGAGATTTTACAACAATAGACTCACAATAATAAAAGAGTTTGGGAGGCAAAACTTGAAAATGGATTTGTAATTGTAAAAAGTTTGGGCAAGTATGAACAAAGATATACAAATATATCAGCAATTACAGTAGCAATTAGCTACATACTAGACTACCTATGAAACAAAGCGACTGATCGACGGTTTCTAAAATATAGGTGTAATAATTCTTTATTCAATATAAGGGATTATTACACCTAATTCTACTTCGCTCTTTCACTCTGGTTTCTACTATGGATGGCTTTAAATTTAACTAAATTGCAGAATGCAAATTTAGTTAAAACCTAAAAAATACAAATGTATTTTTTAGGCAAACGGGTGTAGGGTGTCCCTACCACACGAAGACTTTTTTGCAGTAGGATAAAAAAGTCTTGTAGTGTGTTACAACACAATTTTAGATAGAGCAAAAATAAGAAATTTATTCGTGTTTATTAGCACGAGCAAGGAGGAAAAAATGAGTTATGCAATAATAAGAAATACAAAGTACAAAAGAGAAAATTTAAAAGGAATTTTTAGACATAATGAGAGAAGAAATCAAAATTATTCTAATAAAAATATTGATAAAGAAAAATCATATTTGAATTATGCCCTAAAATCTCCAAAATATAGTTATGAAAAAGAATTTGATAAAATAAGAAAAGAGTATGATTTAAAAGGTCAAATTAAAACTGTAAGTAATATTGCTTGTGAATATATAATAACATCTGACAAGCAGTTTTTCGAAGAAATAGGTCGAGAAGAAACAAAAAGATATTTTGAAACAGCATATCAATTTGTATCTGAATATAAAGATTTAGGCGAACAATATATTTTATCTGCACAAGTGCATAATGATGAGGAAACTCCACATTTGCACTTGATTTTTTTACCTGTTGTTCACAAAAAAGATAAAAATGGCAATGATATTGATAAATTAGCTTGTAGTGAGTTTTGGAAAGAAAAAGACAGTTACAGAAGATTACAAAATGCTTTTTATAATTATATGGTATCTCATAATTTCAAACTAGAAAGAGGTTTACCAAAGGAAGAAACTAACAGACAACATTTAGATTTAAAGGAATTTAAGCAAATAACAAATTTTGAAAATACAAAGGAAACACTAAAGAATATCAAGTTAGAATTGCCAGAAGTTCCAGATATTAAGGATTTTAAGCGATTATCTTTCAATAGAGATGAAAAGATTTTAGAAGAAATTATAAAGCCAAAAGATGAGGTTATTGAAAAATTATATCAAGCTAATGTTACTTTACAAGAAAAATTATCAAGACAATCTAATATTATTGATGAGGCTGAAAAATACCAAAAAGAAAGAAATTCTATAATTGCTGATAATAGAGAACTTCATAATCAAGTAAACAATATTAAAGCAGAATATAAGGAAAAGGAATTTGATATTGAATGGAAATATAAAAGTAAAATAAAAAGTTTAGAAAAGGAAAATACTCATTTACACAAGATAATAGATAAATTCAAAGAAACTACTAAAAAATTCATAAAATGGATATGTAAAAAATTTG
>CAOPQH010000058.1 GCA_948505485.1 uncultured Clostridia bacterium | reverse complement strand
CAATCGCCCGAGCTTCAACGGCTTTGCTATATTTTAGGTTATAATATTTTATAGCAGTAAAGCAATAAAATATATTAAATATTTGGAGGATATATGAAAGAGACACATTTGTTTATTTTGTGGGAGAATGCATTAAGTAAAAAAGAGGAAATTTTGAAAGATATTGAGGAAAATTTTACAATAATACAAGTGTTTAAAATAACTTGGAGTAAAGAAGAATTTGCAAATAATCTTTCGAGATTTTATGGTACTAAATTACCAAAGGGATCTGGAAAAGAACAACATTGTGGTAATGGTAGTTTTTTATTAGTTGTTGTTAAATGTGAAAATCCTAAGTATGAAAAAAGAATAACTAGTCATGGAGAAGAAGTTGTAAATTCTAATATGTTTGATAAAAAATCATATTATAGAGAGTTAACTGGTGGAGGGCATAGGGTTCATGGTACAGATACACAAAAGGAAACAAATCATAACTTAACTCTTTTGTTAGGAAAAAATGTAGAGGATTTTTTAAATGAATATAAAGAAAATTGGAATGGGGAGATAATAGAGTTAAATCAAGATTTAATAGGTGCTAAATCATGGAAGAATACAAATGAGATGTTTTATGCTTTAAATAATTGTATAGATTATGTTATACTTAGAAATTATGAAGCTTTGCCAGAAGAAATATATTTAAATGAGCATAATGATATAGATATACTTTGTACTTCTTATGAAAATACAGCATATGTATTAAATGCTCAAAAAGTGTTTGAAAATGAGCCAGATTACAGAGTTCATTATAAAACAAAGGTTGAAGATAAGATTGCTTATTTTGATTTAAGATATGTAGGAGATAATTATTATTATAAAAAATTAGAAGAAGATTTATTAAAAAACAGAATTTATAATGAAAAAGGTTTTTATACAATATCAAACGAAGAATATTTTTATACATTATTATATCATGCAATGTTACACAAACCTAAATTTTCAGAAGATTACAAAAATAGATTAATCAAAATGGAACAAGCAAAAAATTTAAATACAGAAGAAGAGTATTTACAAACATTAAAAAAATGGTTAATTGAAAACGAATATATAGTTATAAAGCCTATAGATAAATCTGTACAATTTAATAAAGAAAATGCTAAAAAACTTGGAGCATTATTGTATATTGAAAGTGAAGAAGAAATAGAAAAATTAGAAATTGAAAATAAAAAACTAAAAGAAGAACTGCAAAAAGTAAGACAAGAACTAATAAATGTATATAATTCTAAAAGTTGGAAGAGTACAGAAATATTAAGAAAAATATCTAATATAATAAGAAAATAGAAAATAAAATTTTCTAAATTAAAAATGGAGATTAAGTATGAAATTAAATTTAGAATTTTATAAAAATGATATAAAATACAATAAATTAGACAAAGAAGATGAAATTATAAATGATTACATTTTAAAACTTAAAGAAGAAGATTACGAGTCTGTTTTTGAAACAGATAATAATATAGGAACTTTAAGTGCTTTATCAGACATAAGAAAAAATATAATAAGTTGGTATCCTTTTGAAGAAAATGCTACTATTTTAGAAATAGGTGCAGGGCTCGGAGAGATAACAGGAGAATTATGTAAAAAATCAAGTAAAGTTGTTTCTATAGAATTTTCTAAACAAAGAGGAGAAGCAATTGCAAAAAGGCATGAAAAAAAAGAAAATTTGGAAGTGATTATAGGTAATTTAAAAGATATCAAATTTAAAGAAAAATTTGATTACATTACTTTAATAGGAATTTTAGAATATGCACCAATTATATATAACACAGAAAATTCATTTATAGATTTATTAAAATTGGTTAAGGAACTACTTAAAGAGAACGGAAAATTATTACTTGCAACTAATAACAAGTTTAGTATGAGAAATTGGTCTGTTAAAAATGTAGATGATAAAAATTTAGAATATGATGCTATATGTTCATTTAAGGATAATAACGAAAGCCAATTATTTACTAAAGCTAAGTTAGACGAAATGTTAAAAAAAGTTGGATTAGAAAATAAGAAATACTATTATCCACTTCCTGATTATAAGTTTACAAATGTAATATTTACACAAGATTATATGCCAGCGCTAAATAACTTAAATAGAAATATGACATTTTTTAAAGATAGTGATATTATCAATTTTCATGAGAATAATGCATATAAAGAGGTTTTAAAACAAGATAAAAAATTATTTGACTTTTTTGCAAATTCATATTTGGTAGAAATAGGACAAAATGTAACTAAAAATAATATAAAGTTTATAACATATTGGAACAATAGAAAGCCAGAATATAGGTTAAGAACAGTAATACAAGGCGATAAAGTATATAAATATAATACAAATAATTTATCAAAAAATCACATACAAACATTAAAAAACAATATAGACATACTTAATAAAAGTGGTATCAAAACATTAGACTCTTATGATGAAGAAAAAACTATAAGTAAATATGTTGTAAATTGTAAGTCATATGATGAAATAATAATTGAAGGTTATGATAATTACGGAATAGAAAAAGTAATAGAACTTATTAATAATTTTAAAAATAAAATAATAAACAAATTAGAGGTTACAGATTCTAAAGATAACGTATTTGACAAATATGGAATTCCCTATAATAATCAAGAAATAGAAGGACTGCATTTTGTAAAAAATGGGTTATGGGACTTGAATTTTCAAAACTGTTTTGAAATCGATAATGATTTATATGTGTATGATCAAGAATGGATAGATAATAATGTGCCAGTTGAATATATAATTTATCGAGATATATTAATTTTTGAAGAACTTAAAAAAATAGTAGATATAGATGAATTATATGAAAGACTAAATTTGTCAAAATATGTAGAGTTGTTTTATAAATTAGTAAAAGCTACAGAAGAAAAAATAATGAGTGAGCCAATTAAAAAAGCACACAATAGACCTATAAAAAATGTTCTAGGGTTATATGTAGAAAATGAAAATTTAAAAAATCAAAATAATGAATTAAATAATAATCTACAAAACGAAAAAATGAAAAACGAAACTTCAGATAAGAAGATTCAAGAAATGCAAGATACAATAAATGTTCAATTAGCAAAAATTGATTTTATAGAAAGTTCAAGAGGATGGAAATTAATAGTAAAAATAAGAAAAATATTTTCATATTTAAAATTTTGGAAAAAGAAATAAATAAATTTTAATAATAATTATAAAATGTTTTTCAAAATGATATTAATAATAAATAAAATTTTATAGTGTATATAAAATAAGTATATTAATAAAGCATCATAATATAAAGGTTTATAGGTAGCCTTTCAAAAACCTAAATATAGTTACAAGGATATAAAAATGAATGATTCAAAAAGATTAAGAGATGTACTATTTCCAGAAGGCGGAAAAATAAGAAATGTATTAAGATTTTTTAATAAGGTTGTTAAAAATCTTAATATGACAAATATTAAAAAATTTTTAAAATCGGTGAAAGAAAAAGGATTGTTAATAGCATTTAAAGATACAAAAAATATATTATTGGGGAGAGTAGAAATAGATAAAAAAACTACTTACCAAAAATGGATTGAAGCAAACGAGCCAACAGAAGAAGATTTACAAAATCAACGAGAAACGAAATTTGAATTAAACCCTAAAATAAGTATTTTAGTTCCATTATTTAATACACCTGTTAACTTTTTTAATGAATTAGTTGATTGTTTAATAAATCAAACATACTCTAATTGGGAGCTATGTTTAGCAGATGGAAGTGAAACTCAAAATGCTGAGTTAATGAAAATTATTGAAACAGATGAAAGAATTAAGTATAAATTTATAGGAGAAAACAAAAATATATCAGGAAATACTAATGAATGTTTGACCTTAGCAACAGGTGATTTTATAGCACTTTTAGACCATGATGATTTATTGCCAATATTCTCATTATACGAAATAGTAAAATGTATAAATGAAAATCCAAATGTAGAGTTTATTTACACAGATGAAGATAAAATAATGAGAACTAAAGAAAATAGAGTAGATCCATATTTTAAACCTGATTTTTCTCCAGATACATTAAGAGCAAATAATTATATTACTCATTTTAGTATATTTAAAAAAGATATAATGGACAAACTTGAAGGAGAAAGAAGTAAATATGATGGTGCACAAGATTATGATTTAATTTTAAGAATGTCAGAAATTGCAAAAAATATAGTGCATATTCCAAAGATATTATATCATTGGAGAATTCATCCAAATTCAACAGCAGAAATGCCAGACGCTAAACCATATGCATATGAAGCAGGAAGACAAGCTGTAGCAGATCATATAGAGAGAATAGGATTAAAAGGAACTGTAGAATTTGGAGAAACACCAGGGGTATATCAAGTGCAATATGATATTATAGGAAACCCTAAAGTATGTATTTTAATACCAAATAAAGATGCAGTAGAAATACTAAAAGTATGTATAAAATCAATACAAAAATTAACAACATATAAAAATTATGAAATAGTTATTATAGAAAATAATAGTACAGAAAAAGAAACATTTGAATATTATGAAACTTTAAAAGAAAATGAAAAAATAAAGATAGTATATTATCCTAAAAAAGGCTATAATTATGCAGGAATAATAAATTATGGTGTAAAAAATTGTGATGGAGAATATGTAGTACAAGTAAATAATGATACAGAATTAATAACACCAAATTGGATAGAAAAAATGTTGGGATTTGCTCAAAGAGAAGATGTAGGTGCAGTAGGAGGAAGACTATACTATCCAGATGGCTCTATACAACATGCAGGAATAGTTGTAGGTATATGTGGATTGGCTGCAAACATGCTTACCAATTTGCCAAAAGATACTCACGGATATTTTGCAAAAGAAAGTCTAATTCAAAATATGAGTGCAGTAACAGGAGCTTTATTATTTAGCAGAAGAGATATATACGAAAAAGTAGGATATATGGACGAAGAAAATTTGGCTGTAGCATTTAATGATGTAGATTTTTGTTTAAAAATAAGAGAACATGGAAAATTAATAGTTTATAATCCATTTGTAGAATTTTGGCATTATGAATCAAAAACAAGAGGATATGAAGATACTCCTGAAAAGAAAGAAAGATTTGAAAAAGAAGCTAATAATTTTAAAACAAGATGGAAAGATGTTATCCAAAAAGGTGACCCCTATTATAATATTAATTTAAGAGATGATACAGCACAGTATGAGGTGAAAAATGGAAAAATTTAAGGAACTATATTTAAAATATAAAGAAATAGTAAATTATTTAATATTTGGAGTATTAACTACTGTAATATCTTTGGTAGTGTATTATATGTGTGTGTTTACTATATTAAATCCAGAGAATGCTTTCCAATTACAAATAGCAAATATAATTTCATGGATAGCAGGTGTTATATTTGCTTATGTAACTAATAGAAGATTTGTATTTGAAAGCAATGAGAAAAATACAATAAAAGAAGCTAGCAAGTTTGTTACATCTAGGCTAGTTACATTAATAATGGATATGTTAATAATGTTTTTAGGTGTAACTACTTTACATTTAAACGATAAAGTTATAAAATTAATATCACAAGCAGTTGTAATTGTATCAAATTACATATTTAGTAAAATATTTGTATTTAAGAAAAATAAAGTTTAAGTATTAGAAAGGAATGTAATAATAAATGGAGAAAATATCAGTTATAGTATCTTGCTATAATGAAGAAAAAGCATTACCATTATTTTACGAAGAAATGGAAAAAGTAAGAAAAAAAGATTTTGAAGATATTGATTTTGAATATATTTTTGTAAATGATGGATCAAAAGATAAAACGTTAGAAGAAATAAAGCAATTAAGAGAAAAAGATAAAAAGGTAAGATTTGTATCATTTTCAAGAAACTTTGGTAAAGAAGCGGCAATGCTCGCAGGATTAGATGCATCAACAGGAGATTATGTAACATGGATGGATGCAGACTTACAAGACCCACCATCATTATTAAGAAAAATGTACGATACAATAAAAAATGAAGAATATGACTGTGTAGGAACAAGAAGAGTTTCAAGAAAAGGAGAACCTCCAATTAGAAGCTTTTTTGCAAGAATCTTTTATAAAATTATAAACAAAATGTCAGCTGTTGAAATGGTAGATGGTGCAAGAGATTACAGATTAATGACAAGGCAAATGGCAGATAGTATAAAAAATTTAAAAGAATACAATAGATATTCTAAAGGACTATTTAGTTTTGTAGGATTTGATACAAAATGGATAGAATATGAAAATGTAGAAAGAGTTGCAGGAGAAACAAAATGGTCATTTTGGAAATTATTTAAATATGCTTTAGAAGGAATAACAGCATTTTCAACTACACCACTTATTTTATCTTCAGTAATAGGATTGTTATTTTGTATAGTAGCTTTTATTTTAATAGTAGTGATAATTATTAGAACAGTTGCATTTGGAGATCCAACAAGTGGTTGGCCATCACTTGCATGTATAATAATGTTAGTAAGTGGAATTCAATTATTTTCATTAGGAATAATTGGACAATACTTATCAAAAACATATTTAGAAGTTAAAAATAGACCAGTTTATATTGTAAAAGAAACAGAAAAAGATAGTATGGTTGAAAAATAATTACAATTTTGTCTGTGTCAAATTTCATTTAAAACGCGGTTACATACACCACGTATGCGCCCTTGCCTTTTAAATAAAATTTTCCTTGCCAAAATTTAATTCTTTTTCAACTAAAATTATTATAGAGAAAGGAATAGAAAAATATGAAAATTAGTAAAATAGTTAAATTAATTTTAATAAGTGTAATAACTTTATTTATAATACAATTTATACCAGCGAATAAAGTTGAGGCTGCATCAAAACCTAAGTTAAAAATTTCATATAGTTATAATTCAAAAAAAGATACAGTAACAGTAAAAGTACAATCAAATAAAAGATTAAAAAACACAAAACCAAGTTGGACTTTAAGCAAAGATAAAAAAACATATTCAAAAAAATTTTATGCTAACCAAATATATAGTACAAGCTTTAAGGCTACTAATGGAAAGAGTAAAAATGTAAAAATAAAAGTCACACAAATAAAAGGGCCTAAAATTATAGTTAGTTATAATTATAATAGCAAAAAGAACAAAGTAAAAGTTACAGTAAAATCAAATAAAAAAATGAAAAATAATAAACCATCATGGACATTAAGTAAAGATAAAAAATCATATACAAAAACATTTAAAACAAATGAAAATTATAAAACTAATTTTTATGATACATATGGAAATAAGGCAAAAATAAAAATAAAAGTCACACAAGTAGACAAAACAGCACCAAAATTAAAAATATCATATAAATATAATCCAGATAAAAAAGTAATGGTAGTTACAGTAGTATCAAATGAAAAATTAAAAGAAAATAAGTCATCATGGAAATTAAGCAAAGATAAAAAGACATATACAAAAAACTTTTCATCTGCAGAATCATATAAAACAGATTTTGAAGATTTATATGCAAATAAGACAACAGCAAAAATAAATGTAAAAAATTTTGATAAAATTAATCCAACAGCTACAATGAAATATAGTTATAATCAAAATACTGGATATGTGACTGTAAAAATAATAGCAAACGAGAAATTAGCAAATACAAAGCCAACGTGGACCTTAAGTAGTGATAAAAAAACATATACAAAAAAATACAAAAGTGAATACGAAAACTATTCAACAATTATTGAAGATTTAGTTGGAAACAAAACAACAGTAAAAATAAAATTTGATTATAGAAAAAAATTATTTAATGGAATAGATGTATCTTACTATCAAAGAAATGTAGATTGGACAAAAGTTAAGAAAAGTGGCAAAGTAGATTTTGCAATACTAAGAGCTGGATATAGAGGATATGGATCTGCTGGAACATTAGTAGAAGATGCTGAATTTGCAAAACATTTAATAGGAACAAAAAGTAATAACATAGATGTAGGATTATATTTCTTCACACAAGCAGTAAATAAAGAAGAAGCAAAAGAAGAAGCAAGATATGTAATAAGCTTAATAAAGAAATATGGAATAAAAGTAAAATATCCAATAGCTATAGATACAGAAATAAGTAATCCTAATGCAAATGGAAGAGCAGATAGCTTATCTGTAACAACTAGAACAGAAGTAGTTAAAGAGTTTTGTAAAACAATAAAAAATGAAGGATACATACCTGCGATATATGCTAGCACATCATGGTTTAACAATAAATTAGATATGTCTCAACTATCAGGTTATGATAAATGGGTTGCACATTATCCTATTTCTGGAGGAAAGCAAACAGGAGATAATACGCCTTCATCTAAAGAAAGTGCTAATACTTGTGCTATGTGGCAATACACAAGTGTTGGTTCAGTAGATGGGATTTCAGGTAATGTTGATAGAAATTATTGTTATAAAAGATATTAGAATTTTCTAGTATCTTTTTTAAATTATAGTCGCCAATCTACCTGTCAATAGAGTGTTTTATAATTATATGACCGCCAAGCTACCTGTGTATAGGACGTTTTCGCTTTCGTCAAGCTCAAGCGAAAAGTGCTATACACACGCGTGGCTACTCTATAATTTAGATTAAAATGTTACTGGAAAAAACTTACTTTGACTATAATAAAACACCCATGTTACAATAATTTTGGGTGATATTATGTTAATTAATAAAAAAATTATGATTACAATATTTTTAACTTTTTTATTTATATGTTTTGGTTTTATATTTCCTAAAATAGTTAAAGCCAGTGAAGATGATGTGAATTTGTCATATAGATATAATAGCACAAGTAATGCAGTTACGGTAATTGCTACATCTAGTAATGGGTTTAAAAATACAAAGCCAACTTGGAGCTTAAGCCAAGATAAGCAAACTTATAGAAAAACATATTTTACTAATGAGAATTACTATACTAAATTTGTTTTATCAAATGGAACTGAAACAAATATAAGATTAAATGTAACACAAGTTGATGATAGAGGGCCTGTTATAAGTATGAGATATACATATGATAGTACAAACGATAGTGTAACAGCCATAATGAGTTCAAATGAAGAATTATCTAATACAAAACCTACTTGGAAATTGAGCTCAGATAAATTAACATATACAAAAAAATATTATAATAATCAAAGTTATTATACAGATGTAAAAGATAAATATGGAAATAATACTAGAGTTAAATTAAATATTACTCAAGTAAAAGGTCCACAAGTTACAATGAGTTATATTTATAATGAAGAGACTAATACAATTACTGCAAAAATTAATTCTAATAAACCTATGGCAAATACAAAACCAACATGGACTTTAAGCTCAGACAAACTAACATATACAAAAAAATATT
>CAOPQH010000057.1 GCA_948505485.1 uncultured Clostridia bacterium | reverse complement strand
CATCTCCAAAATCATTAAATTTCTCTTTCAGCACATATTTTAAATTATCTGCAAATTCTTTTCCTAAACCACTTCCAGAATTTCCTGACATACTATATCCTAACCAATTTTGTTTTTGTTCTGGAAACATATACCATGCTTTTAACTGTGTTGCACTTAATGGTATTATAGACTTATTTTTTAAAAATATAATATATTTTATAATATCATCATGTAACTTCTTATATTCTTCTTTTGTACTATAAAATAATAAAAATGGATCTACAAATAGTGGCATATCATTTATTAAAGAAATATTATATGCACCATATTCATCTAGTACCTTTTCATCTATATAAAAAACATCTGTAAAATATACTTGCATATTTGCCCCTATCTTATACTTTTATAAGTATATCGCTTAAATTTTATCTAATTCTATCATATAAAGGCGAAAAAAGGAAGTGTTTTTCCAAACACTTCCAATTTAAGTTTTATCTCCAAACATTATCATTTTTTCGTGGACAAATCGTTGACATTGTCAACATTAAATTATACTACTCCGCACACCATATCAACTTGTATCGTTACCTTAATTTTATGATTTTCTACTCTTTTAACCTTATTTTTACCATTTCTCTCAAAACTAATAAAATCTTCAAAAGCAGTAAACTCAACTATCTTATCTAATTCTTTAGATATAGCACCGAGCAACATTCCACATGGCTCACACACGAAAAGTTGTAAAGTAGTTTGTATCTAGTTGTTTGACGGTTGTAAAGTAATGATTTTTATACTAGATTTTTTATTGTTATTTTATCTACTTTCCATATACTACCAATATTGTATGAAGACAGTTGATATGTACTTAATTTATATCACAATTACTTTAAATTTTTAACTTGGCTTTAGTCTTTTTCTACTGTATCGACATTGAATTCTACTTTTACTTTTACTTGATTTACTATCTGTTTTTTTAATCTTCCTAGTTCATCTTTATCAAATCTTATAAAAGATTGATTACTCATAAATTCTAATATTACAGGATTTTCTTCATTTATCATTGTTCTTAAAACTGCTTTACTTTTTTCTATTTCTTTCATTTCTTCACTACTTTTTGACCTTAAATCAGTTTTACAAATAAATCTAATAATATATGGATCATCAATTCCTTTTTCATCTTTTCCACCTATTATAACATACTCTACTAATGCATCAAATACTTCTTTGTCAAATTTCTCTATCAGTTCGTTATTATCAAATACAGTTCTAAATTTCTTTAGTCCATTTTCTATGCTTTCTTCATCTTCCATTAATAATTTATATTGTTCTTGTTGTTCTTTTAATTTATAAACCTTTTCTTCTAAATTTTCTTTTTTCAGATTGTAACTATAATTATCAATTTTTCCTTCTATTACTAAGTCCAAAAGTTTAGATATCTTTTCTTGTGTATTTTTTATTTTATTACTTATTTTTTCATATTGCTTTACTGCTGTATTATCTCGTAGTACATTTTGCATTCTATTTAAAAAAGTTTCAACAACAAATTTATTATTTACACATAATAGTTTATAAGCATCTACAAAACAATTTTCTATAACTTCTTCTCTTATAATTTTACTTTTTGGGCAATGATGCTTTCCAAACTTTGCTGATTTCATACATAACCAAGCCTCTTTATAAATTTGTTTACCAGTATATAAGGATCTTCTACTTAATACTTCCCCACAAAAGCCACATACTAACTTGCTACTAAAGGTATATCTCCTACTGTAATTTCCTTTTCTTCTTCCAGTTTCTCTTGCTCCTCTTCTTTTATTCAAAATATCATTAGCTATTTCAAATGTTCCTTCATCTATAATAGGCTCATGATTATTTTCAATATAATATTTGTCCTCTTCCCCCATATTTATTAATCTTTTATGACTAATAGGGTCAAGTGTAAATGTCTTACCCATTAGAACATCGCCTTTGTATTTTTCATTTCTTATAATTCCTCTAATTGTTGATTCACTCCATTTTTGGTTTCCTTTTGGAGTCTCGTATCCTAATTTTGTTAATTCTCTTGCTATTGTTGATGCACCATACCCCTCACAGTATTTTTTAAAAATAATTCTAACTATTTCTGCCTCATCTTCTATAATTATCATTTCTTTATCTTTACTGTTATATCTATATCCTAAACAATTATTGAAACCAGTTATTTTTCCTCTTTCTCTTTTCATTTTTATTCCTAATTTAACATTTGAAGAAATTGTTTCACTATCTTGTTGTGCTATTGAACTTAATATTGTTAATAATAGTTCTCCAGACATTTCTAATGTGTTAATATTTTCTTTTTCAAAAAATACTGCAATATTATGTTCTTTTAATAATCTAACATATTTTAATGTATCTACTGTATTTCTAGCAAACCTTGAAATAGACTTTGTCATTATCATATCAAATTTTTCAGCTAAAGCATCTTGTATCATTCTCATAAACTCATTTCTCTTGTAATCTTGTGTTCCAGATATTGCCTCATCCGCATAAATTTCAATAAACTCCCACTCTGAATTTGAAGTGATTTTCTCCTTATAATATGCTAACTGTGATTGATAACTATGTAATTGTTCTTTTCCATCTGTACTCACTCTACAATAAGCTGTTACCCTTAATCTATGTTCTATTTTCGTTCCTGTTATCCTATTAATTCTACCATCTAGCTTTTTTATTATTTTTACAGGCATTATTCCTCCTTCCTAAATATAATCACTATATATATTATACAATAGAATATATTTAAATTCTAACCCAAATTTTTTATTCTATAATAATCTTTTATTTCGAATTTTGCTTGTTCGTATTCTTCTTTTTTTAATAACTGCTTTTCATTTAATAAATTAAGAGCTAATAATTCTAAACTACCTCTTAATAACCTATTATTTAATTTAATCTTTCCTACATTATTTTGAATAATTATTGGTTTGTTTTTCATTTAAAATCATCACCTTTTTCTTCTCTTTTAGTTATTTCTTTAGCTTTTTCAATTATTTCTACTTTATTATATAATTTACAAATTGAATCTAATTCATCAGCTACATCTTTAGGTAAAATATCATTTGCACTATTTCGTAAAGTATGTAATGAAATTTTTGCATAAGCAATATATTCTTTATATTTGTCTTTCATAACTCTATTCATTTCTATTTCTAAATTTTTTAAAGTAATTGTTCTATTATTTTGTAATATATTTTTAATTGACTTTTTTATATAACTTTTACATTCACTTTTATTCATTAATTCACTCCTCAAAAATAATATTTATTAAATAAGGCATAATTTTGTAATTCTCTTCTTACAACATATAGAATTTATCTATCCATATCTCAATGGCTACTATTTTTATAGTAGAAGTATCATTATCATAATATAGTCTTCGCCTCTTGGTTTGCTTTTACCAGTTTTTCCCTCATTATATTCACTATCTCCATAATATTTTTTTGGGGGATTTATGGAGCTTTTGACTTCTTGGAGCTCATATATTATTAAAAGTATTATGCCTTTATATGACATTCAATATGAATGTATTTGTCAATGTACAGTAAGCCTTTTTTATTTGACTTACTGACACCAACAAGCTGGAACTATAAAATCTAACACTTTTAATGAAAAATTTTAAATTTTTTTATACTTTCTATTACTTTAGACTCTATTACTGCTTTACAATCCTCATCAAATACCCCATATATTATGGATTTTTTTGTAATAAGACCCTCATATTCTTTTAAAATGATATATATAGCATTCATATCTCCTAAAACAGCTTTTTCTAATGTTTCTACAAACTCTTTATCACTCATATCTTTTACTCCTCTAATTCAAAATATTTTTTAAATTTGTTTTTTGCTCTATACTTAATCATTCCAACATTGTCTTCTGTTGTATCTAATAATTGTGCTACTTTTCTTAAAGATAGTTCTTCAATTACTGTCAAATATAAAACTAGCTTTTCTTTATTATTTAATCTTTTCATAGCACAAAAATGCTTATCATTAGTAAATACATTTTCTAAATTTATGTAATTTACCTTTTCATCTAATGTTTCTAATGTATGATTATTTATATGTCCTGTTGCTTCTAATTCTTTCGTAAGATATATTTCTCTTTTTGTAATATAAGCTAGTTTCTTCTTATAATTAATTGATGAGTTTTCAATTACTTTAATAATAAATGAAGTAAATTTTGCTTTAATTTTTCCATAATCTTCCACATGACTCACCTCCTCTCTTTCGAGATTTGGAACTTCAATGTGGTTTTTATGTTATGTAAACAATTTTAAAGACAAAAAAATAGCCTTAATATCTACCAACTTGTTTTACAACTTGATAAAATTAAGACTATTTATTATTAGACACTATCTTGCTCCCCCTTTTATTTAATGACTTAATTTTAATCACAATAACTGGAAGTTCTTGCTAATAATTTTACTATATTATATACGCAAATTTTGTTATAATATGTCGAATAATAGCAATTTAAACAAAAATATGTTTAAATTATCTTTTTTTGTTAATTTTATTATAATATTTTTTATTTTTATGATATAATCATTTATAATAATTATATAAAAAAGAAAGAAAAAATTTATTATTTCTCTTTCTTTTCAATAGTTATTTTTAAATCATGTGTATTAGCTATTTGAATTAGAGTGGGTACTGTTAAAACTCTTCTTCCTAATTCAAGTGACTGAATACTGCTTTTACTTCGATGGATTGACTTACCAAAATCATTTTGTGTTAATTCTGTCCATTCTCTTATAATCTTAATTATTTCTTTTGAAGGATAATCATTTGCTATTAATTTCATTTTACCACCTTTAAACTTATTATTGATTATTATATAGCAAATATTATTTTTTGTTCTTCTAGGCGTACAGTTCGTACGCATATAAATTTTATTATTTGAAGGGAGGTCATAATGCATTTATCTAATCAAGCAATTAATTATTTAGAATCATTACCACTTAATACTATTATAAATTCTAACATAATCATAACTGATCTTGAAAAAATAATTTATACATCTAATTTTAATAATAATAATTATTTTCTTTCAAAATCAATTAGCAATGACTTGCTAAATATCATTGAATGTTGGAACGACACTACTATATCAGAAAATTTATTTTATATTAAGAATAATCCAAATATAAATATTATTAAAGAAGACAATAATACTTATGATTCGTTAATAATTTTCCCATTGTATTTAGAAAATAAATTAAGTGGCTTGTCGATATTTTTTAGAAATGGCGGATATTATATTAAAACTAGCCTTAAATCTCTAAACACTATTCGAAAATGGATAATGAAAATTATGGGAAATGAAATCTTTCCTATACATAAAAATATTTTTTAAAGGAGTTTCAAATGAAAAATAATAAACTTTTAGACTATATTCACATTGTAATAACACCTACTATAATTAGTATGTTTTTTATAATATTATCAATTTATAACTATTTCACAGAAAAAATCACTCAATATGTTCCGGATATATATATTGTAAGTGCAATACAAATATTTGTTTGTATGTTTTTTATGATTTATAATATTATAGATTATAAAAACGGAAAGTTATAATTATTATAATATAATTTTTTAAGTTATAAATAAAATAATATTAATTTATTATTAATTTATTTGTTTTTATTTTAATTATTAATTAACAATTACATAAGTGGTATAAAGAAAGATAAAATAATTTATCTTTCTTTATTATTGATAAATAGTAACAAATGGAATACCTATCCACCAAATTTTATCTCCATTGTCATCAGCTTCTTGAAAATCATAGTTAATTAAATTATCTTCATTTTTATTTTCTTTTTCAATAAAGTTAAATGTATTTACCAATATGTCTTTATTCTCTGAAGTAATAGCATTAATAGTAAAAAGTCCATTTTTATATTCTACATCCATAATCCTTATATAATCATCATATTTTGAGTAAACTCTAATAAATGTAGTTTCATTTTTTTCTGTTTTTTCTATAAATTCATCTATTGCATAAATATTATCTGACAATACTTTGTATTTATCTTCAACAAAGCATCCATCTTTTATAGCATCACTAATATTATAGTCATCAGGTAATTCACTTAATTTTACAAAATTAGGATTTTCTATGTAGTTATGTTCTATTACTGTTTCTAAATTTTCTTTTAATAATGTTTTATCTACCACTGCATACCATACATTATCTTTCTTACTATAATCTTGACTATAATCAGGATTTTCTTTTTGTTTCATAATAACATGTGTTGTTGTTTCATCAGCAGTAATATCATATAATTCTAAGTCTCTTTCGTGCGGTTGCCTTCTAATAGTATTAACAACAATTATTAAAAAAGTTTTATTGAAATCTTCTTCTTTCATTTCTGGAAGTTCACTTATTCTTTCTTTATATTTCTTATAATCTTCTATATTTGTTATAATTTTATGATGTAATGTACAATTTGCATTTATAAACATATCATTTTGGCTTAAATCTGTTTCATAATCTATCATACCTGTTCCATTATCAAAAATCACAGTTGAGTGTGTACTGTCTTTTTCTTTTATATAATTATTATAAATTTGTGTACTAGCAAATGCTATAGTTGTCGCTCCTAATAATGTTAGTATAGCTGTTGAAATTGCCTTTGAAATTTTATTTCTATTCATAATTTTATCCTCTCTAATTTCAGATAAAATGGCTTTATAATTTTCATTTTTATTGTAATAATTATTTTTAAAATACTTCTGTATTTCTTTTCTATTTTTCAATTCGGTCACCTCCTAAAAAAGTTTCTTTTACTTTTCTTAGCATCCTATATAAACTACTTTTAATTGTTGATTCATTTATTTCTAATTCTCTAGATATGTCACTAAATTTCATATCTAAAATATAATATAAGTAAAAAATTCTAGCAACATCAGTATTTACAGATTTTATATATTTCCATATACTTTCTACATTATCTTTGGTAATAAATTCTGTTTCTATATCTATGCCGAGAGTCTATATCTATAGTTGTAAATTCTTGGTTGCTAGTTTCTTGAAAAATAGATATGGTTTTTGTTTTTTCATTTTCTTTAAAATATTTTATCATTTTATTTTTTGCAATAGTAATAATATAAGCTTTTTTATCTAAAATTTCTCTTTTTTCTTTTAATACTCTATAAAATTCTAAATATGTTTCTTGTATAATATCATCTACATCACTTAAATTACTGCATCTACATATTATGTATTTAAGAGTATTATTATATGTTTCATTATATATTTTTTCGAATAATTTTAAGGTTTTTCGAGTACTCATTATTTCTCCCTTCTATATAATAAGATATATAAAGTATAAAAATAGTTTCATTTTTTTAAAAATTTTTAATAATTATTTTATATCATTTTATTTTTCATTTATCAAATCTTTTCCTAGTTGTTCAGATAATCTTTCTACCGCTTCTATTATAACTATATTTGGATGTATTTGATCTATTAAATCGTAAGTATATTTATCTCTGTGTAAATAAATTACTCTTTTATATAACTTTGCAAGAAAACCTTTCATATTTGTTCTAAATGAATCTCCTATAAACAAAATTGTTTGGTCATTTTCAGAATTTGATATATATTCTTCATATATATCTGTTTTATTTATTTCATACTTTACATTTGGATAAAAATTTGTTACTTCAATTGTATTTTCGTATAATTCATCTTGTAAATTAATAAAATCTGCTAAATCCCTTTTATCGACTTCATTTGTTTTCTCAAACTCAATATTGTTTATATCATATTTAAAATCTTCATTTAATCTTTCTTGTAAATATATAGTTCCAATTAAACCTCCAATTTTATTCCAATGAGTATCATATTTTCTATATAACTGATACTTTTCTTTTGTTTGTAACAAATATTCTTTTGGATAAATTATATTAATATCAAAGTTAGTTTCTATATAATTTATTAACTCTTCTGTAGATGTTACTTCTCCTTTTTTTATTGTTTTAGGTAATTTTTCTGAATATATATTTTCCTTATCTGGCGCAACCATAACATATGTTTTAATGCCTTTTTCGTTAAATGCACTAATATTGCTTTTTAAAGTAGATAAAATATTTCTTTTCTCTTCTTCAGTATATTTTTTAGTAGCTGTAAATTTTTCTATTGTATTATCTCCTCTATAAAAAAGCCATTTGTCTTTTCCAATAATTACATTATTATCAATAGAAGTATTAAAAAAATTATAATTTATAAAAGACCACGTTTTTCTTAATTTATTTCTAAATGGTAAGTGATCATTATAATAATCATCAAATTCTTTTGGATATTGTGTAATATTAGAAAGGGTTAAATGTGGTTTATCTTTTAATTTTCTATTTTCTGTATTTGAAACTTCTAATGAGTTATCTTTAAATATATAACACAAGCACTGTGGTAAAAAGATTACTGCTATAAATAGTATAATTATAACAATATTTATTATTTTATCTGTCTTCACTATAAATCTCTCCCTTAAAATCTAAAGTAAATAAATGGATTGTATGTATTACTTACTAACATCATTATACAAACAAATATTAATAAAAACAAAGATACAGGCTCAAGATATTTTTGGTAAAATTTCTTTATTTTTAGTTTATTAAATATAGTTTGTAAAACTCCTGAAAATAGTATTGCAATTACAATTATTAATATATTTCTAAAATTTAATATTAAACTTATATCAAAATTAGTTAATCTATTTTGTGGAATAATCATAATCTTCATATATTGCATAGCTGTTTTTAAATTGTCTACTCTAAATAATACCCATCCGAAAGTAATTACTAATAATGAGTATATATGATTTATAAATTTAAATTTATTTTTGTCTAATAATTCTTTTAGTTTTATTTTTTCAATAATTAAAAAGAAACCATTAAATAATCCCCATACTACAAAGTTCCATTCTGCTCCGTGCCATATTCCTGTTGCTAAAAAGACAATTGCTAAATTTATGTATGTTCTAAATTTTCCTTTTCTATTTCCACCTAATGGAATATATAAATACTCTTTAAACCATGTTGATAATGAAATGTGCCATCTTCTCCAAAATTCAGTAATTGATTGTGATATATATGGTAAATTAAAGTTTTCCATAAATTCAAATCCAAACATTTTTCCTAATCCTATTGCCATATCACTATATCCAGAAAAGTCAAAATATATTTGAAGTGTATAACATATTGCTCCAAGCCATGCTATAGGCATATTTATTAGTTCTATATTATAGTTAAAAATTGTATCTGCAATATATGCTAAACTATTTGCTAAAATTACTTTTTTAGATAGTCCATATATAAATCTTTTTATACCATCTGAAAATTTATTAATTGTTACTCTTCTTTTTTGTAATTGTTTATCTATATCTTTATATTTAACAAT
>CAOPQH010000056.1 GCA_948505485.1 uncultured Clostridia bacterium | reverse complement strand
TATAAAATTTTTTATTTGCTAATTTATCTTGAACTTTTCTTAATGCTTCTCCAAATCTTTGGAAATGCACTACTTCTCTTTCTCTTAAGAAACGAAGCGGATCTATCACATCTGGATTGTCTCTACATAAATCTATTAACTTTTCATAAGTTGCTCTTGCTTTTTGTTCTGCAGCTAAATCTTCTTGTAAATTTGCAATTGGGTCACCTTTACATGCAATATATGCTGCTGTAATGATAAGGAAACCTTTTTACTTATGATTTATATTTGAAAATACTAGTTTTAAATTTATGTTTCTATTAACATCAAATTTGATTTTATCTATTAATTTACTCAATACCTGTTTCGTTATCTTTTCTGTATTTAAAAACTCCTCAGATAGCTTTTTAATCTGATTGTAGCTTATTGTATGTTTTGATTTTTCTCTCTCAATTTGCCCTTCTATTTCACAAATTTGTTTTTTATAATTTTGAATTTCGTTTTCTTTTTGTTCTTTAATAGTAACAAACATCTCATCATCTATTTTAGATTCTAATTTATCATTATATGCAATTTTTATATGTTCATATAGCTTATCAGTCTTTTTTTTCAATAAATTTTTTCTATTTTCCAGCCTTATACATTCTGAATTTATATTTTTTTCTAAATTTGCCATTATATTTTTTATATCATTATCATTTATATTAATGCTTTTGCATTCATTTTCTATAATAGGCATAATTATATGATACAATTTTTTACTACTGATTGATTTCGTATTATTACACTTTTTATTACTTCCTTTGTTTGCTTCTGAACATATATAAGAATTAATTTCACATATTCCATTTTTTGATGACTTTTCCTTGTGTTTTAATGTTGATATACTTCCACATTCTTTACAAAATACTAATCCTTTAAAAATATCATCATACTTTCTATTTCGATTATTTTTGAACTTATCTTTCAAAGTTTGACATTTATTAAACGTCTCTATATCAATAATTGACCTATGTGTATTTTCTACAATTATCTGCTTGTCTATCGGATTTAATATTCTTTCTTTTCTTCTAAAATTAGGTTTTACAGTTTTTGCTCCTACCATTGTTCCTATATATACTGGATTACCAATTATTCTAGTAATAGTAACTTCTGTCCAGCCTTTGTTATTAGATTTTACACCTCTTATTTTTAGATATTCTCTTGGTGGCATAATATTTCTAGCATTTAAACTTTTTACAATTTCCGTTCTAGTATAACCTTTTGAATATTTATCAAAAATTTCTTCTATTACCCACGAAACCTCTTTATCTATAACCAATTTATTTTTATTATCTTGGCTTTTTTTATATCCATATGGAGCTGTATTTCCTTGGAATAAGCCTTGTTTTGCTTTTGCCGTTTTTACTGCTTTTATTTTTCTTGATGTTTCTTTTGGATATAATTCACTTATTACTGCTTTAAATGATACTAAATCATCATCTTCATTGTAATAGGTATCTATATTGTCTTGTGTTGCTGTTATAAATCTAACTTTTTTTGATGGAAAATATTCTTGATAATATCTTAATACCATATTGGTATTACGCCCTAATCTTGATAAGTCCTTTACAACTACCATATTGATAATGCCATGTTCTATATCTTGTATCATTCTTATGAAATGTGGTCTATTAAAATTTGTCCCTGTATAACCATCATCATAATAATGATCAACTATTTCAAAGGTATTTTGTGGTTCTCTTAATTGTAAATCAGATATGTACTGTGTTAATATTTTTTGTTGGTTTTTTATACTTTCGCTTTCTTTTTTTCCATCTTTATCATCTTTGGAAAGTCTTTCATATAAAGCAACATAGAAATGTTTGCTATTTATGTTGTCTACTTTGTTCAATCTTGCCTCCTTCTCTTAAAGTTAGACAACCATTTAAGTCAGCCGTTCGAGTAAAACGAGTTACGGATGACTTATGCAAATTAAATTTTTAAATTTAATTTGCATACCTTCTATCTATTACTATAACTAAAGTAATGTAAAATGTAAATGGTTATTTAACCTTTTTCAAGGATTTTATTTGCACAGTATTCCTCAAATATTTGTAGTATGATATTTTTTAAATCTTGATTTCCATATTCAATTTTAATGTTGTAAGTCACTTTTTCCATATACATACACCTCTTAAACAAATTTCGCTTTGAGAAAACTTTTTTATTTTTGTTATTTATACTTGCTTATTAATGTTTTCGAAAAGCGTAAAAATTTGTTGACGCGAAAAATTGCATAGCAATTTTTCTGTGCAACTCTTTTAATTAATTATATGAAAAGCATTTTCATATAATTAATTAATATTTTTTTGAGATAGGTTTATGCATAAAACCTAAGCAAATATTAAGCCATTGTCAAAATCTCTGATTTTGTGTCAATGGCTATATGCAACTGAACATATGTGAAGTTGCACACCTAAAAAAGCAGAAGCCAGTTTTTCTGACTTCTGCTAAAAATAATATTTGATAGTAATAATATATCATATAAAAAATGGTATGTATACTGCAGTATTTTGCAATGTTTTTGCAAATTTTTATGTAACTTACGTTCTTATATATTTTTTTATTTGCATAATCTATAACTTGTCTATATTATATCAGATAATATAAAAATATTATTTTTTATTATTTACTATTTCTATAATTTCCTTAGGTGTATTTACTAAGTATGTTGCACCTGCATTACTAAGATTTTCTTTTGTGTCCATTCCATATAATACTCCTATCGTATCCATATTATTTGAAATACCAGCTTTTATATCTGATGGTCTATCTCCTATCATTATAGCATTTTTTGAACTATAATTTTTTACATTTTCAATTGCATATTTCATTATCTCAACTTTCTTATTTCTACTCCCATCACTAGTTGCCCCTACAATCAAATCAAAATAATCAAAAATTTCAAGAAATTGCAAAATTTTTTTAGCTGTTTCTTCTAGTTTAGCAGTTACTATATAACACTTCTTACCTTTTTCTTTCAATCTATGTAACATTTCCCTTATTCCATCATAAATTTCATTACATTCTATTGTATTATTTGCTTGAAAATCTCTAAATAAAATAATTGCTTTTTCTACTTGATTATCAGTTAAATTATATTTACTAAATGATTCTTTTAAAGGAGGTCCACAAAAAATCCTTCCTAATTCTTTATTCTCATTTTCATTTATTCCAAAATAATTTAATGCATATAATGCTGACTCTCTTGTACCATTTATTGTATTGACTATTGTACCATCAAAATCAAAAAATATATATTTATATTCTTTCAATTAATTCATCTCCTCTATAATTTACTATTCTTTCTTCAAGAATTATTGTGACATATTATTTAGTTTTTAGCAAAATCTCAAAGAACAGGATAAGAAAAGCAGAGGCTTTCCTTTCAAGATATAGAAAGACAAGCTTTCTAAGCCTCTGTTAATACAAAAATATTGCAGAGAATATGCAGAGTGCATACATTTCAGTGTATTGAGTTTTATCAAATATGCTATTTTACTATATTTACATGATTAACCTTATTTTATATATATGAATTTTACTCATAGTCGCAAAAATGCGAATATAAACTTTGAAATAAAAAACAGTATACTCTTCATAGAATATACCAAATAATTATTCATTAATAAAATTTTCTAAATTTAATTTAAGTTCATTCCAAACCGTTTGTAAATTATCAATTAATGGATTCATTTTTTCCCAATTTAATTGAAAAGAATAAGCATGTCTATAAAAATGTCTAAAAGTTGCATATTCTCTTAATTTTAAATATAGTTCCTCATTAAGAATTTCATTTCTCTTTCTATTTTCACTTGCCATTTGATTTAATAACTCTTGATGTGATTTATTACCTGATGGAACATTGTTATCTATATTCTTTGCTATTATTTCAAACATATTTTCTATTCCGTTATAAAAGGAATGTAGCACACTACCTAATATAGTCATATCAAATAAATCTGGCTTTTCTCCTTCTATCTTTTTAAATATCAACTCATATTCTAAAAATAATTTATCAATATCATTTATTTTAAATCTAATTTGTTCTTTTATTAAGTTATCCAACTTTTAACAAACCTCCTACCCTCAATAACATTTGAGAAAAACGATTTTGTTTATCATCTAAATCTATTAAATCAAATTCATTTTCAAGTTCAAACATCAATATGCTTGCGATCTTATAAAAATCTTTTTCATTTAACCCTTTAACTGCAATATCTATATCTGAGTTTTCATTAAATTTTCCATTTGCAATAGAACCAAAAATAAATACTTCCTTTGCTCCATTTTCTTTTAATATTTGTGTTGCTTTTTTTATATCTTCTTGATATGAATAGGGTAAATTGATTAATTTATCAACCATTTTACATACCTCCTTCGCTATAATTAGTATAACACATTTTTATAAAAAGTAAAATATCTTTTTATATTATTTTCAATATTCTCCAAAATAGAAAATATTAAATCTTTTACATAAGTTCCATTTTGGAACTTATGCTATATCTTCAACTTGTGCAATTTTTGCACAAGTTGAAATTATAAATTAGCATATAAAGTTTCTAAAAATTCTGGCTCATATTCTCTACCTTCATAATTGCTAATTCTATTATATTTTTTATAATTTTTATTTTTACTTTTTAATACATTAACATTTTTGAGTATATCTTGTTGAATTTTTTGATAATACTCATCTTGAACTTTTTTACAATAGGTATCATCATTTTTGCGTATAGGTCTAATTTTTCTATATAAAATCTCTTTATGATTATTTTTATAGAAATAATCATTGGAAGTATATCCTTTTTTATTTAAACTATTTACAATTCTTGATATTTGATTTTTAGTTACACCAAAGATCTTGTGAAAATTTTCATTATTCAATGTGCATTGTTTATGTATGTTGCTATAATATAAAGCAATTGAATATATAAATTTTTCTTTGTCGTTTAAATTATTGTCTGATAATACATTTATTGTAATAAATAGTCCTTTAAATAATACTTTTTCACTGACATCATTTACATCTACTAGTGGATATAATTTTCTTTCTTCTCTATTATTTCTAGGAACAATATGTATATATTTTTTATCTTGCAATGTATTTATTATGCTTGAAATTCTTTTAGTTGACCTAGCAAGTAAATCTTCTAAATATTTATTTCTTATACTGCAATAACCTTTATTATTGCTAAAAAATAAGTTTTTATCATTCTCCTTATCTGAACAGCAGCATAAGCTGCTGTAAATGGAACTCCTGCTGCTGATGATGGATATACATCTACACCATGATCTGTATAATATGGTGATAAGCCAGCTTTTTCTATTTCTTCTATTGATGCATTTTTTGTTAATTGGTGTACTATCGTTCCTACCATTTCTAAGTGAGCTAATTCTTCGGTTCCTTGATGTTGTCACTAAAAAATTTAAGGCTATTGGCTGCAAAATTTTCAACTTGTGCAAAAATTGCACAGGTTCAAAAATAATTGAACTAGTAAGATTTTTTTACCTGTTCAATTATTTTTATCTTTTAATAAAATATTTCTCATTTCAACAATATTATAAAATGGAATATGTATGCCTTCTTCTGCAAGTCTTACAACTCTTAATGCAGTAGTTATAATTTCATTTTTTACTGCTGAAGGTATTTCTACATCTATATTTGAATTTGTATATTTTTCTAATATATATTCTTCTGTTGTTGGAAATATATTTTGTATTAAAAATACAGCTTTTTTACCTAACACACTACCAAAAACAAAATTATATACTGGTTTGTTTCTAACTTTCAATTTTTTATTATCATATATCTCTTTATACTTATCATATTTAGTAGATATTGGGACAAACCATATTATTTCTTTATTTTTTCTATCTCTAAAACAAAAGTAACAAGGTCTTTTATTTCCACCTTCTTTATTTTCCATCAATTTATAATCTTTAAATACGTCAAAAAATTCGTCTTTTATAAAATAAAATTTTCCATCTTCTATTACCATTTTTATTGCATTTCTCCTTTTATGAAAATATGGGATCCAAGTAACTTATAGACCCCACATTTTACTATAATTAACATTTTTCCACCTGCACATTTATATCTCGCAAGCAGGGTTGCGGTTCACATTTTTTCACCTATCCATTTATTCGACGCAAATAGGGTTGCGACTCACATTTTTAATTATAGTAGATATTAAATATCCACTACTATTATATTCATTATACGTTATTTTATTTGCAAAATCAATACTTTTAATAAAATTTAATCAATTTTACACTAAGTGAACTTGTTCCAAAATGGAACAGGTTCAAAATTTCTCTAATTTCTATGATTAGAATCAGTTATCGAGGATTTATCGACAACTCATTTTTTACAAAATTTCAGAAAATTTGTAGTACACTTGGTGAACTTTTCTAGTTCACTATTTTTAATTTTAACGAAGAATAGCAGGTTTGAGCTAGTTCACTCGGTGAATTTTTACATCATATTTGCTTAAAATTTTTGTTTCTTTATTAATTCTTGAAGGCTTGTCCTTCAATGTGTATAATCGATATGTTAATACCGCTTTCCTGCCTTTAGTATTCACCTTAGTTCACTTGTTTAAAATATATTTATGTATACTTAATTAAATATACTTATCCTTAAATTCTCTTAGTTAAAAAAGAATGTGCTTTTAAAATTAAGTCAAGGTTGTGCGACAGCACATTTATTTAACCTTGACTTAATTTTATAAAGCATATTAGAATTTGTGTATAGGATTAAATTAAGACTGTTTCATCTTATATAATCTTATTTCATTTATAACACTAAGACTTAATGTAATTACTATCAATATTAATGCAAGATGGACATTTATATTCAATAATATATATGAAGAAATCATTCCTGAAAAATATCCAAATAAATTAATCAATAATTCCTTTTGAGCAACACTTATATTATCTTTATCCATTTGTATCATAGTAAAATTGGACATAGTATTAAATGGATTTAATATTCCATTTAATAGCAAAATTGCATAAATAGCATATGGACAGAAGAATGAAATAACAATTAAAATTGCTATTATTGACTTACACAATATGTCACCTTTAACAATTATTTTATTCTTTATTAGATAAGCTGATAGCCAAAAACCAATACTACTTAAAAGCCATGCACCAGTTTTAAAAGTTTTTAGTGTTGCTAAATCTAAATCGATATCAATTGCTAATATTGATATTAATACTACAAGCGAAGTTAGTGCAAATTTACCTAAGAATCTTGTTATAATCCAACTTTTATAATACTTCGTATAGTTTTTTAAGTTTAATTTTTGCTTTAGTGGTACAACTTTTTCTTCTTTGTTCTTAGGAAAATTCTTAACTTTAAAAATTGGTATAATCAATAATAAGAAAATTATTGCACTAAGCACTGTTATTATATTCATTGTATTATTCATAAATTTAGTAGTAAAAAAACTAGCAATTCCAATTCCCATCATAAAAGTTACTTTAAAAATTGATATTCTCTTTGAATGTACTTCTGTTGCCATTGTATCAGGTAAAGAATTATATACATAAGCATAATGATAACCAGAATATATTTCTAATACTAATGACCATAATAGATATATTATCGCAAATAATATTAACCAACTCATATGATAAAATAATCCAATTAACAATGATAATATTGCACATAAACTTACACATATTATGAAAATTTTATTTGGATTTTTAGAATCATTTATATAAATACAAATCAAAGTTGCAACAAGTTTTGCTATTCCAATATTAGCTGTAATCAGTGATATTAATAGTTTATTATTATGTTGCAAATATACTAAATCTGAAACTACACTATCCCAATCTAATAGTCCAAAAGCTAATCCTTCAATACCAATTAATAATATAAATATAATATTTCTTTTTATTGTTTCCTGTTTCATTTGTTTTCTCCATTCTAATACTATAATACAAGTAATTTTATATCATAAATGTTTCAATTTGTATAGCATGAATTTTAGAAAAGAGGGAAATAAAAGGGAATTGATTTTGTAAATTTCTCATCATATAATGTTAGCATAGAAAAATTAAATGGTTGTGTTAGAGCTTCAGCTCTTACAAACCATTATATGCAATGAAAAGTAATAAATTTGCTCAAGACAAGTTGTCTTGGGCATTTTTCTATATTGTAGGAATTTTCGAGCGATAGCGAAGGAAAGCTCCATACAATATAGTTATTCAGAATTTTAAATTTTCTTATAAGCTTTGCTTATTTAGAAAATTTTAATTCTGTTTTTTATGTTTTTTTCATAAATTTTAAAGAGGCGATTTATATGTTAATAGAAGAATATACTATTGAAAATACTAAAGTAAAATTTTATGATGATTACATTGTAGAAAATGTAACTACTCAAAAAGAATATATCGATAATATTACTATTAATTTAATAAGAAAAATAAATTCTTCTTTGTTGTAATTTGTTGCAATTACAGATATAATTTATATCATAGTTAAAGGCAATGCAAAATGTAGATACATTTCTAAGGTATACAAAATGCTATCGCATTTATTATATTCTTTTCAAAGTATACAAAATGCTATCGCATTTTGCATAAGACATCCGTAAGGTCACTTTGTTCCCAACGGCTGTCTTAATTACAAGGAAAGGAGGAAATGTGCAAGATGGCACATATGCAATATATTTAAGAAAATCAAGAGAAGATATAGAATCTGAAAAATATGGAGAAGGCGAAACTTTAGTAAGACATGAGAAAATTTTAACTACTTTAGCAGAAAAACGAAATTTACATATTTCAAAAATCTATCGAGAAGTAGTAAGTGGTGAAACCATTAGTGAAAGAAAAGAAATGCAGAAACTTCTTAAAGATGTTGAAAACGAAAAATGGACTGGTGTTTTAGTTGTTGAAGTAGAAAGACTTGCTCGTGGTGATACAGATGATCAAGGTAGAGTTTCAAAAGCTTTTAAATATTCTCATACAAAAATTATTACACCTGTTAAAACTTATGACCCAGATAATGAATTTGATGAAGAATATTTTGAGTTTGGCTTATTTATGTCTAGGAGAGAATATAAGACAATCAATAGACGTCTGCAAAGAGGTCGTGAAATGTCTGTTTCTGAAGGCAAGTTTGTGGGAAATATCGCTCCCTTTGGATACGATAGAGTTAAACTAGAAGATTCTAAAGGTTATACCTTATCAATTAATCAAGATGAAGCACCTATTGTGAAAGAAATTTTTAGATTATATACTTTTGAAAATAATAACATAGGTTCAGTTGTAAAGCAATTAAATAATATGAATTTAAAACCTAGAATTTCTAATGAGTGGACTATTTCTTCTGTGAAAGACATTCTTTCAAATCCTACCTATAATGGTAAAATTGTTTGGAATAGAAGGAAACAGAAAAAGAAAAC
>CAOPQH010000055.1 GCA_948505485.1 uncultured Clostridia bacterium | reverse complement strand
CATCTTCCTTTATCATCTTTTGGCTTGTCGTATACTGTATGTCTAACATTTATAACTCTATTCTCAAAATCTATATCATCCCAAGTTAAGCTACAAACCTCTCCTGTTCTCATTCCAGTAAAACAACTTGTAATAAATGCACAAGTAAAAGTATCATCATCTTTAAACTTTTCTAAAATCATATCAATTTCATTTTTATTATATAAATGTTTTTCAAAAGCCTTACCATCTTCTATTTTAGGTAATTTTAATGTTATTGTTGGATTATATCTAATAAATCCATATACATCGGTTGCTATCCTAAAACTACCTTTCAAAACTTTTAATATATTTTTATAATACGATTTTTTAAAGTTATATTTATTGCATAAATCAACTATGAAAGAATTTAACCTTACACTTGATAAAGCACTTAATCTATATTTGCCTAGTTCTGGTTTTAGATATTTATCCATTATTGTTTTATAAGTTCTTCTTGTATTGTATTTTAAGTTTATTTCACAATAATTTTCATACCAGTAATCTAAATAATCACTAAATGAAATTGTATTCTCTTTAAAAATTAAACCAGTGTTTAAATATTCTGTATAAGCAATATTTCCTGCTTTAATTGCTTCATCTTTTGTTTCAAACCCAGATTTATTTATGAATTTTCTTTTGCCCTCTACTTTAGCTACTTCAAATTTATATTGATAATATTTGCCTCTTTTTTGAATTGTAACATTACCCATAACTTATTATCTTTCTATATCTTCATATGCTGATATTCTTTTTATATTATCAATATCTGATAAATCATTTCCTTCATTTTCTTTTAAAAAATTTTCTAAAGTAGATTTAAGAATTTTTATACTTTTCAATTTTACTGCTTTAAGCTTTCCTTTTTTGACCAATTCATATATATAATTAGGGCTTGAGTGTAATATTTTTGCAGCTTCTTGAGCTGAATATACTATCTGTTCTTCTTTTATTTTTTCTGACATTATAGTTCCATCTCCTTTTCTTTGTTGTGTTCTTGCTCCTTTTCTTTAGCTTCAATTTCATCTAAAATTTCTTTTGGAACTCTTTTTATATATTTTTCATACTTTTTAACTTGATTTTGCATATTTCTTAGCTTTACATCAGTTTCAAAATCTTTGTCTATAATTTTATCTTTTAATTGTCGATTTTCATTTATGAGTTCTTTATTATTTGATTTTTGAATATTAATTCTTTCTTCTAGTTCTTGAATGTAGTCATTGTAAGAATTTACTTTTGATGAAAACTTTTGTGTCTTTGGAACAAATTGAGATAATAAACTAACTGCTTGAGCCTTATCTTTTTTCATTCCTATCATACTAATATTTTCAATAGTTTTTTGTAATTGATTATACAAATAATCTAAATTATCAGCTAATTTGAATAACCAAGTTGGAATATGCTTTCTTTTTGTTTCTTGTGCAGATTTTCCTCTTTCAAGTTCATTCCATCTTTCGTGCATATATTCATAATATTTTGTTTGCCATTGGGATAAACTCTTTTGATTTCCTAAAATACTTTTTGCAGATAGTTTACCATCTTTATTTGTTGGACAAAATACTAAATGCATATGAAGTGTTGATTCATCCATATGGACCACTGCTGATATTATTCTATCTTCTCCTACTTCTTGTTTTATAAATTCTGTAGCCCTTTCAAAATACTCTCTTTTCTCCTTTTCAGATAGTTTATTCATAAATTCAGGAGAAGCTGTTATTAAAGCTTCAACTAACTTCACACTGTCTTTTCTAGTTTTGCATCCATATTTCTTTATTAATTCTTTTATTTTTCTTCCATAGGTGTATTGTGGTGCTTGTATTATATGATAATTCTCCTTTGATTTATTAATATCAATATCTGGATTGCTTTTATATGCTTCTTTTTTTCTTTCATTATGCCTTTCACAACCAGCAATTGCACCACCTTTATCTTTCTTAAATCGTAATATTGTATATGCCATATTATCGTTCTCCTTTCTTGTATATCTTCGTAGCACACGTTTTGATGACGATAATGACGATGAAATTACTATAGGTCCTATATTTGATTTTCAATTTACAATTTATTTATCTTTATCAAAACGTGAGAACACTCATATGCTCCTTCGCTTGGACAATATTGTCCATTCTTCTTTTGAAAATTGTTCTTATTAAATTTGCCTTCTTTTTTCAAAATCGCATTTATGAGTGTAACACACTACACTTTTTACAAAAGTTGGTGTGCCAGATTTTTCATCTGGACTTCCTTCAATGACGATTCTAATGATGCGTACTTTTACTGTCATCATCGTCATTGTTGTCATTATCATTACTGATAATGACTGCTTCAGCAATTTTCTCTGTAGCTTTCTCAATATCTTTTTCCAAAATAACTAAACGACTACTGCTTGTCCTTGACGTTGCAAAACTAATTTGATTATCTGATAAAATTGTTTTGCTATATTCGTTTAGTACTTTTGTAAGATATTGTGGTGTTATATCTTTTTCTTCTAATGCTTTTAATAATTCTGTTGCACTTCCTTGCCACTTTCCATTATTGTTGATAAAAGATATAACTTTATAGATTATCTCTGGAGCATTTTTCATTTCTAATTCTTTTTGAAATGATCTTTCTAGTAAATTCCATTTACATTCTTCAAATCTTAATGTAAAAGTTTGATACTCAACATCTCTACCTGTAACAAATAATGTTGCAACTGAATCATCTCTAGATTTCTTTTCTAGTATAAATGTTGTATCACTACTTCCCATTATTCCTGTTGTTCCAGAAATTTTATTAAATACATCACTATCATCTTGTTTTCTTAAATGGTGTACTAATATAATAGCAATTTTATTCTTATCAGCAAATGCTTTTAATAAAGAAATTTCACCATAATCTGCTGAATAATTAATATCATTACTTTGCTTTCTTATTTTTTGTAAAGTGTCTATAACAACTAATCTTATATTTGAATATTGCTTTAATGCTTGTTCTAATTGAATTACCAATCCATTTGTAATTTTGTTTGCTTCTATTGCTATATGAAAATTAGGACCTATTTCATCAGTTAATCTAAATAATCTTTTTTGCAATCTTTGATGAGTATCTTCTAATGCCAAATACAAAACATCGCATTGATTAGTTTTTAAATTCCATAATTCTTCACCTTTTGAAACTTTAATACATAAATCAAGCATTAACCAACTCTTACCTACTTTAGGTGCTCCACAAAATATATGAAGTCCTATAGGTAATATTTCTTCGATTATAAATTCTGTTTCGCCTAAACAAGTATATAGTAAATTGTCTGCGTTAATAATTTTTAAATCTTCCAAGTTTTCCTCCTTTCTAGCAAGTAGCATTACATCAAAAAAGGGCTTCGCTTTTTTTAAAACGAAACCTTATATCATATCTATATATCAAAAATAAATCCCTATAAAAGCCATTAAATGATACAGAAGTTTCGTTTTCTCTTACTGAAAAATTCTTGTGCTTACTTGCATAAATTCCGTCCTTATGATTTGTTTTTCCATTGTTGTCCATACAACGATATACTACTAATTTTTCACCTGTTTCACTATGCTCTGCTACTGTAATTACAAAATGTCTGATTGTCTTATTTTACAAATAACTACATATTTCTTCAAATTTATCTGCTGTTTCATTTTCCATCTTTTCTGTTACTCTCACATATATATCATAAGTAGTATCAATATTTCGATGCCCTAATCTTTTTGATATTGCTTTTATATCTGCTCCTAATTCAATTAATCTTGTTGCATGAGTATCTCTAAAATCATGAAATCTACATGGAATGCCTAATTCATAATGAATTACTTTAAATGGATATTTACATGAATCTGTGCCTTCAAAAACACCGTTATTTTTTAAAAACACTAATTTAACTTCTGGTAAAGCTACATCTATTTCTGCATGTGCATTTATAATTTTAATTTCTTGTTTGTTATTATAAGGATTTATAACTGTCTTTTTATAATGCTTCATATATGTATCTCCACAGTTTTTTCTATGTTCTTCTTGCTCTTGTTTATATTCTTTTAGTGCATTAATAAGAGTATCTCCTATAGGTATTGTTCTATAACTTGTTTCTGTTTTACATGTTCCAAAATACCATACTGTAGTTGAATTTCCACTTATATGTCTTTGCTTTGTTCCTCCTGCTTGATTTTTCTTTAGTATGTTTTTATTTACACTAATTGTTTTATTATAGAAATCAATATCATCCCAAGTTAAAGCGAATACTTCTGCAATTCTTAATCCTGTGCAATATGCTGTTAGAAAAGCATAATAAACACAATGATTATTTTTAAATCTATCTAATATTAAATTGATTTCTTCATTCGTAAAGATATGTGCTGGATCTTTTGGTGGAATATCATATTTAGGCAATTTTAAGCCAATCGCTGGATTTATTTTTATAAAATCTGTTTCATATGCATATGTAAAAGAACCTTTTATTACTTTTTTAATATTATTTAGAAAATTCTTACTAAATGATTTATTAATATAAATTTTATTAATAAATTCTTGAAGTGTTGCTCTTGTGATTTGAGATAGTCGAAAATAGCCTATATTTGGCTTTATATGATTTTTTATAATATTGCTATATCCTTCTATGGTATGATATTTTAAATTGATATAACAATAATTCTCAAGCCAATAATCTAAAAAGTCTGAATAACTCATATCACTTGCTGAAAATGAATTGCCTGTGCTTAAATAGTCATTGTATGCAATTACTCCCTCTTTCTCTGCTTCTGATTTTGTTTTAAATCCTGATTTGCTTAAAAATTTTCTTTTTCCATCAACTTTTGCAATTTCAAATTTATATTGATAGAAATTTCCTCTCTTTTGAATTGTTACATTCGACATTTTTTATTTCTCCTTTCTTTTTTCGAATGTAAACTAAAAAGAAATGCTACCATGAATGATAACATTTCTATATTTTATTTTCACTTTGTTTGCATAGGTAAATATCCCTATTTTTCAAGCATTTCAGAGATTTTATTTAAAACTATGAAAACATTTTGCAAACAAAATGCAAACAATTTAGTGTGTTTTTATATTTATGTCTACTTATTTAATCTCTGTAAGTATTGATATTACTGATTTCTTCCACAGCAGTTTTTGTATTTCTTCCCACTTCCACATGGACATGGATCATTTCTTCCTATTTTAGGTCCTTGATTAACAACTGTTCTGTTTATATCTGTATCTTTAATTGCTTCTCCATTATCAATACTGTTAATAGCTTCTAATGCTGCACCTGTTATTTGAGCAGTTTCGTGTCTTCTTATTTCTCCTTTTTTACGAATGTTCATTAATATTTTGACTACATCAAATTTAATATTTGCTATCATTTCTTCAAATCTGTCAAATCCTTCTATTCTATATTGAACAACTGGATCTTTTTGTCCATAAGCTCTAAGACCTATACCATCTTTTAGTTCATCCATATCATCTATATGATTCATCCATTTTTCATCAACTACTTTTAGAACAACAACTCTTTCAAGTTCTCTTATTTGTTCATCGCCAATTTCTTCTTCTTTGCTAGTATATAAATTATGAGCTTCCTTTTTTAATTTTGAAATTATATTTTCTGGTTTTCTTTTATTTTTCTTTATAAAATCTGTTAAGTCAAAACCAAATGTATTCATTATCTCAGTTGATAATGTTTCAACATTTACATTTGAAGCTTCTTCAGTGGTTTCTGTATATAAATTAACAATATCTTCTGATACAGAATCTATCATATTTGTTATATTTTCTTTTAAATTCTCTCCGTCTAATACTTGTTTTCTTTGTGCATATATTATTTCTCTTTGTGCATTCATAACATCATCATATTTTAACACATTTTTTCTAATAGAGAAGTTTCTACCTTCAACACGTTTTTGTGCTTTTTCTACTTGTTTTGTAATAGTTTTTGAATCAATTGGCATATTTTCGTCTGCTCCAATTGTATCATAAACTTTTCTTATCATGTCTCCACCAAAGATTTTCATTAAGTCATCATCTAATCCTATATAGAATTTAGATTCTCCAGGATCTCCTTGACGTCCACTACGTCCACGTAATTGGTTGTCAATTCTTCTTGATTCGTGCCTTTCTGTTCCTATTATTTTTAATCCACCAACAGATATAACTTTTTCTTTTTCGTCTTTTATTTGTTCTTCGTATTTTTCTACTAACTTTTTAAATTGCTCTCTTGCTCTTAATATATCTTGATCATCTGTTTCATAATAAGTATTTGCTTCTTCTATTAAGTTTTCTGGAACTTTGTTTTTCTTCATTTCCTGTTTTGCTAAAAATTCACTGTTTCCTCCAAGCATAATATCAGTACCACGACCTGCCATATTTGTTGCTATTGTTACAGCACCAAATTTACCAGCTTGCGCAATTATTTCTGCTTCTTTTTCATGTGATTTAGCATTTAATACTTCGTGATATATGTTTTCTTCTCTTAATTTTTTACTTAATTTTTCAGATTTTTCAATTGAAACTGTACCAATTAAAACTGGTTGTCCTTTTTTGTTACTTTCTTTTACACTTTCAACAATAGCATTGAACTTGCCATTTTCATTTTTATATATAACATCATTTTTATCTGCTCTAATCATAGGTTTATTTGTAGGTATTGATACTACATCTAAATTATATATTTCTTCGAATTCTTCTGCTTCTGTCATAGCAGTACCTGTCATACCTGATAATTTTTCATACATTCTAAAGTAATTTTGGAATGTTATTGTTGCAAGTGTTTTTGATTCATCAGCTATTTTAACATGTTCTTTTGCTTCTATTGCCTGGTGTAGTCCATTATTGTATCTTCTACCATACATTATACGCCCTGTGAATTCATCAACAATTAAAACTTCGCCATCTTTAACAATATAATCTATATCTTTTTTCATAACACCATTAGCACGTAATGCTTGATTTACATGATGTACTAATGTTGAGTTTTCTAAATCATTAAAATTTTCTAAATTAAAGAATTCTTCTGCTTTTTTTATACCTTTTTGTGTTAGTGATGCTGATTTTGCTTTTAAGTCAATTATATAGTCATACTTTTCGTTATCTTCAGCTTGGTCATAATCTTTTACATCTTCTTCTACAATAACTTTTGCTTGTAATTTTCTTACAAAGTCATTAGCTTTTTTATATAAATCTGAAGATTCATTAGCTCTACCTGATATTATAAGAGGTGTTCTTGCTTCATCGACTAATATACTATCAATTTCATCGACAATCGCATAATGTAATCCTCTTTGAACTAATTGATTTTTGTAAATGACCATGTTATCTCTTAAATAATCAAATCCAAATTCGTTGTTTGTACCATAAGTTATATCACATGCATAAGCTTTTTGTTTTTCTTCTGGCTCCATTCCTGCTATAACTAATCCTACAGACATACCTAAAAATTTATATAATTTTCCCATCCATTCACTATCTCTTTTTGCTAGATAGTCATTTACTGTTATAACATGTACACCTTTTCCAGAAAGTGCATTTAAATATACTGGCAAAGTAGCAACTAATGTTTTTCCTTCACCTGTTTTCATTTCAGCAATTCTACCTTGGTGTAATATAATACCACCTATTAATTGTACATCAAAATGCCTCATTCCTAAAACCCTTTTTGATGCTTCTCTAACTACAGCAAATGCTTCTGGTAAAATATCATCTAATGTTTTTCCTTTTGCTAGCTGTGATTTAAATTCTTCAGTTTTATTTCTTAATTCTGAATCTTTTAATTTTGAAAATTCTTCTTCTAAATTGTTGATTTTTTCAACTATTGGCATTACTCTTTTAACTTCTTTTTCACTATAAGACTTAAATATTTTGTTTATCATATTCATTTGTGTTCCTCCTAGGATTTTTTATTTACCTAATCTACTATATCATTATTTCTATTATTAATCAAGAAAAATTGCAAAATAATCATAATTATTTTTTTATAAGCATACTTTTAAACAAGTACAATTTGAAAGAAGGATAAATATGTTTATTTTTAATGTAAAGTTTAGTGGAAGTAAATTATTTAAAGCTTTTTTTGTTTTAGTTTCTATTATTATATTATTTTTATTTTCTGTTGGAATATACAAAATATTTAATAAATCTAATATAGTTTTTTCTGTGTCTGATAAAATAAAAAAAGATAATGTAATTACTATGACATCTTCTAACTATACTAATATATTAAAGACTGTTCATGATGACATTAACTCATATGTTGGAATGGAAATAAAATGTGTTGGATATGTCTATAAATTAGTTGATTTTTCTGATACACAATTTGTTACTGCTAGAGATATGGTTATAAGCTCTGATTATCAATCTGTTATTGTTGGATTTTTATGTGATTACAAAGATATTTCAAAATTTGAAGATGGAACTTGGGTAGAAATAACAGGTGAAATAACTAAAGGAGAGTATCATGGAGATATACCTATTTTAAAAATAAAAGAATTAAATGAAATTTCTAAACCTACCGATGAATTTGTTTATCCTCCTGATGAAAGTTATCTACCTACTAGTAGTTTATTGTAAAAAACCGAAACTAAGAATTCGTACGCAGTTTCTACTGCGTACGAATTCTTAGTTTCGCCATATTTTTTTATTCCCATTCTATTGTTGCTGGTGGCTTTGATGTTATATCATAAACTACTCTATTAACATGTTTTACTTCATTTACAATTCTGCTAGAAACTTTATCTAATATTTCATATGGTATTTTGCTCCAAATACCTGTCATAAAATCAGTAGTTTCAACCGCTCTAAGTGCTATTGTATAATCATAAGTTCTTTCGTCCCCCATAACTCCAACTGATTTTAAATTTGTTAATACTGCAAAATATTGATTTATATTTTTATGTAATCCAGCATTTGCAATTTCTTCTCTAAAAATGCTATCTGCTTCTTTTAAAATATTTAGTTTATCATCTGTTATATCTCCTATAATACGAATTGCAAGTCCTGGTCCTGGGAATGGTTGTCTATAAACTAAATTTTCTGGTATTCCTAGTTCTAATCCTGTTTTTCTAACTTCATCTTTAAATAAACTTCTTAATGGCTCTACTATTTCTTTAAAATCAACATAGTCAGGAAGCCCTCCTACATTATGATGACTTTTTATAACAGAACTATTTCCAAGTCCGCTTTCTATTACATCAGGATATATTGTTCCTTGTACTAAGAAATCTACTGTTCCTAGTTTTTTAGCTTCTTCTTCAAAAACTCTTATAAATTCTTCACCAATAATTTTTCTTTTTGTTTCTGGATCTGTAACACCTGCCAATTTTTCTAAAAATCTATCTTTTGCATTTACTCTAATCAAATTTATATCAAATTGATTTCTAAATATTTCTTCTACTTCATCTCCTTCGTTTTTACGAAGAAGTCCATGATCTACAAAAATACAAGTTAAATTTTTTCCTATTGCTTTATTTAATAAAACTGCTGCTACAGATGAATCTA
>CAOPQH010000054.1 GCA_948505485.1 uncultured Clostridia bacterium | reverse complement strand
CCCAAACTTCCATCTCTCCAAAACGTTGTCCACCAAATTGAGCTTTACCTCCAAGTGGTTGTTGTGTAACTAATGAGTATGGTCCAGTTGAACGAGCATGTATTTTATCATCAACTAAGTGATGCAATTTAAGCATGTACATAACACCAACAGTAATTGGTTTATCAAATGGATCTCCTGTTCTACCATCATATAATACAGTTTTACCATCTTCTGATATTCCTGCTTCTTTTAATAATTCTTTTATATCTTGCTCTGTTGCACCATCAAATACTGGTGTGGCTATTTTCCATCCAAGAGCACGTGCTGCTCCACCTAAGTGAACTTCTAGAACTTGACCTAAGTTCATACGAGAAGGAACACCTAATGGGTTAAGTAAAATATCTACTGGTGTACCATCTGGCATAAATGGCATATCTTCAACTGGTAATATTCTTGAGATAACACCTTTATTACCATGACGTCCAGCCATTTTATCTCCAACTGATATTTTTCTTTTTGTAGCTATATAACATCTTATTACTTGATTTACACCAGGTCCTAATTCGTCTGAATTGTCTCTAGTAAATATTTTAACATCAACTATTGTTCCAGCTTCTCCATGAGGTACTCTAAGTGATGTATCTCTAACTTCTCTGGCTTTTTCTCCAAATATAGCACGTAGTAATCTTTCTTCTGCTGTTAGTTCTGTTTCTCCTTTTGGAGTAACCTTACCAACTAATATATCTCCAGGTCTTACTTCTGCACCTATTCTTATAATTCCATTTTCGTCTAAGTCTTTTAATGAATCATCACCAACATTTGGAATATCTCTTGTAATTTCTTCTGCACCTAATTTTGTGTCACGGCATTCACAATCATATTCTTCAATGTGTATAGATGTATAAACATCTTCTTTAACTAATCTTTCACTAATTAATATAGCGTCCTCATAGTTATAACCTTCCCATGTTGTAAAGGCAATTAATACGTTTTTACCAAGAGCCATTTCTCCATTTTGTGTTGCTGGTCCATCTGCTATGGCATCTCCTTTTTTAACTTTCTCTCCTTTAACTACTATAGGTCTTTGGTTTATACAAGTTCCACCATTTGTTCTTTTAAACTTACGTAATTTATGAACAACTGTTGATCCATTTTTATATTTTACCGTTATATTATCACCTGTAACTTTTTCTACAACACCATCATCTTCAGCTAAAACTAATATTCCTGAATCTTTTGCTGTTCTATATTCTATACCTGTTCCAACTATTGGAGAATCAGTTATCATAAGTGGAACTGCTTGACGTTGCATGTTTGCTCCCATAAGTGCACGTTTAGCATCATCATGCTCTAAGAAAGGAATCATTGCAGCAGCTATTGAAACTAATTGCTTTGGTGAAACATCAACATATTGTACTTTATCTTTATCTACTTCTATAATTTCATTTAAGTGTCTAACTGTAATTCTTTCATTTATAAATTCACCATCTTTAGTCATTGGCTCAGATGCTTGTGCTATTGCATATTTATCTTCTACATCAGCACTCATGTATTCAACTATATCTGTACATTTTCCAGTTTTTTCATCAACTTTTCTGTAAGGTGTTTCTATAAATCCATATTCATTAATATTAGCAAATGATGAAAGTGCTGATATTAACCCTATGTTTGGTCCTTCTGGAGATTCTATAGGACATAATCTTCCATAATGTGTATAATGAACGTCACGAACCTCGAAACCTGCTCTTTCCCTAGATAATCCACCAGGTCCTAATGATGAAATTCTTCTTTTATGTGTTAATTCTGATAATGGATTTGTTTGATCCATAAATTGAGAAAGTTGCGAACTTCCAAAAAACTCTCTTATTGCTGATGTTATTGGCTTAGTGTTTATTAATGTTTGTGGTGTTATTACATCTAAGTCTTGTATAGTCATTCTTTCACGAACAACTCTTTCAAGTCTTGTTAAACCAATTCTAAACTGATTTTGTAGTAACTCACCAACACATCTAATTCTACGATTTGCCAAGTGATCTATATCATCTGGTTTTCCTAATCCATGTGATAAATTTAATAAATAATTTACAGATGCTATCATGTCTTCTGTTGTAACATGTTTTGGAACTAGCTCATCATATCTTTCTTCTAAAACTTTTACTAAATCTTTTTTATCTGTTGTTTCTAGAATACTTTTTAATACTTCATAATTAACATTTTCTTTAAAGTGCACTTTCTTTAAATCTACATCTGGTAATGCATTATAAATGTTAACTGTACCATTTCCTATAATTCTAATTTTTTTATCATTTAATTTAATATCTACAATGTTTATACCAGCATCTTGTATTTGCTCTGCTATCTCTTCTGTAATAATTTCTCCAGCTGTTACAAAAACTTCTCCTGTTTCTTTATCCATAACATCTGAATATGCAACATGGTCTTTAATTCTTGTTGCTAATCCTAGCTTTTGGTTAAATTTATATCTACCAACTTTAGCTAAATCATATCTTCTGTTATCAAAGAATAATCCATTAAATAAATTTCTTGCAGCATCAACAGTTGGAAGTTCTCCAGGTCTTAATTTTTTGTAAATTTCTACTAATGCATCTTCTCCTGTTTTTATTGTATCTTTTTGAATTGTTGTTTCTAACAATTCTTCTTCACCAAATAAATCTCTAATTTGGTCATCTGTAACTACTCCTATTGCTCTTAACAATGTTGTTACAGGTAATTTTCTTGTTCTATCAACACGTACATAAAAAATATCATTTCCATCTGTCTCGTATTCAATCCATGCTCCTCTTAATGGCATTACTGTTGAATTGTAAATTTTCTTACCTGTTTTACTATCAAAGTCTTCTCCATAATAACATCCAGGTGAACGAACTAATTGGCTTACAACAACTCTTTCAGCTCCATTTATAATAAATGTACCACTGTCTGTCATAAGTGGAAAGTCACCTAAATATATTTCTTGTTCTTTTATTTCTCCTGTTTCACGATTAATAAGCCTTACTTTAACATGTAATCTTGTTGAGTAAGTTGCATCTCTTTCTTTAGCTTCTTCTAAAGAATATTTTGTTTTGTCTTCCATGTAATAGTCGAAAAACTCAAGAACTAAATTCCCAGAATAGTCAACGATTGGTGAAATATCTTTTAATACTTCTCCTAATCCTTCTTCTACAAACCATTCATACGAATCTTTTTGAACTTTGATAAGATTTGGCATTTCAATATAATCGCCAACTTTTGCGAAATTTTTACGAGAAGCTTTCTCGTACTTAATCTCTTTTATCAAAATGATCACCCCTATAAAAAATTAAGCAGAAAAAAATTTATAATATTTAAAAAAAGTCCCTCTCACAATATAACTTCACACAAAACTCTTTATACTGTCTGCTCTTACAGGCTAAAGACATTCTTTTGAATTATATGTAATTCCTCTTTTCTTAAATTATTAACTTGAACTAACTTGTTTATTATACCATTATTTCCGTAGGCTTGTCAACGATTTTGTTGGTTTTTTTCTAATCTTTTATTAGTATGTTACAATTCAGATTTGATGTTCTGCAACAGATAATTAAATATTTATCTAGACATATTCTATTTTTTATAGTAGAATTGTAAAAGATTAACGAAAATCCAAAGAATTTTGAGATGGCTAAAAAAACCTCTTTCATTCTCACAATTTGTTTAGAGGTTTTAATTAAATATGTATGTGAGCAATAAAATTGCTCGAATGGAGGTTTTTTTATGGCAAGTGCGCCACTTTTTATTAAGTATTTGATTGTTTTTTTTATAAGCATGGTTCCAATTGTAGAACTAAGAGGAGCTATCCCTATTGCTGAAAATTTTGGTTTAAATATATTTTTGTATTATCCTATATCAATTATTGGAAATATGATTCCCGTTCCTTTTATTTATTTATTTGCTAGAAAAGTTCTTGAATGGGGTAAGGATAAAAAATTTATTGGGAAGTTTTTTACTTGGTGTTTAGATAAAGGTGAAAAAGGTGGAAATAAATTAAAAGAATCTGCTGGAAATAAAGGAATTTTCTTCGCTTTATTATTGTTTGTTGGGATTCCACTTCCTGGTACAGGAGCTTGGACAGGAACATTAGCTGCTAGCTTTTTAAAATTAGATTTTAAAACAAGTATAACAGCTGTAACTTTGGGTGTTTTACTTGCAGGCATTATTATGTCTTTTGGTAGTAAAATTGTTTCCATTTTTGGTTGGGCTGGAGTTGGATTAATTATTGCTATATTACTTGCAATTTTTGTATTTCTTGCTATAAAAAATAAGAAATAAATAATAGAACAAATCGGAAAGCCTTAACATTAGTATAATTTTAACTTTACTCTTTGGCTTTCCGTGAATTTGTTCGTGTGCCAAATTTATGTAATAAATTTGTGTACAATGTATTTTATATATTAGAAAGTCAGCATGACTTTCATAATATATAACAATAGTGAGTTGATTAATATTTGCTTTATTATTGTTTTTTTATTTTTATCCTGTTATAATTAAAGTGAAAGGAGTGATAAATATGTCTAAAACACAAATTCAAACAATTAAAGACATTATAAAAATGACACCTAGACTTAATAATGACTGTTTAAAATCTATTAAAATTTTAATGGAAAAAGCTATTGATTCTGAATTATTAAAATTAGAACCAACTGTTATTTTAAGTCATATGGATATTACAGAAAAAGTAATGTATTTAGACTACTTAAACGAATCAAATGATATAAAAAACAAAGAAGCAAAAAATGCTGTATCTTTTGAAGAAATTTTACAAAGAGAGGGGTTGACTATAGATGAATTACAAGATAACGATTAGACCTAAAGCTCTCAAATTTATTGAAAAACAAGATAAAATTCAAAGATTAAGAATTTATAAGGCAATTTACAGCCTACCAAATGGAGATATCAAAAAATTGGCAGGCTGTAAAAATCATTATCGACTTAGAGTCCGGTAACTTTAGAATCATTTATGAGTTAATTCAAGACAAACTTACAGTTTTAATCACAAAAGCGGAAAACCGCGGTCAAATATATAAATAATTTCCTAACTATTTATTTGTTCTTTTTTTGAATTTTTATAATCTATATAATCATTAATCAATATCTTTAATATAGCAAATACAGGCACAGCTAAGAACATTCCTAATACTCCAAAATATGCTCCACCTATAGTTACTGCAAATATTACTAATAATGGACTTATTTTCAAAGAATCTCCTACTATCTTAGGATTTATTATGTTAGCATCTATTTGTTGTACTATTGTAACTATAATAGCTAACCAAATAGCTTGTGATACTCCACCGGTTATTGCTGTTATTAATACTGATAATACAATTGCAATAATGGCACCAAAATATGGTATCATATTAAACAATCCTATCATAAATCCTAATAAAGGTGCATATCTAACTTTCATAATGCTCATTACTACTGTTGTTAAAATTCCTACTACTATTGCATCTAAAAATTGGCTTGCTAAAAATTTAAAAAATATTTGATTTGTATTATAAAAATATCTTCCTAAATTATCATATGTATTCTTTTTAAATATAGCAGATCCCAATTTTTTTAAAAATTCTAAAATATCTGTTCTTTCTAATAAAATATATACTGATACAATTATTGCTACAAATATGTTAAACACTGAAGAAGCTACTCCTACAACACCTTTTACATAGTCAAATATCTTATTAACATTTATATATTGTGATAAATCAAAATTTTGAACATTATTAACAATATCAACTACTATTTGACTTTTAAAAATGGAGTCTTCTTGTAAATTGTTATAATTATCTATTGCTAATTTATAGTAACCTTGAAAATTATTTGTAAGTTCTATAACACTATCTATTACTACCGGTAGTATAAAATTAATTAATATAACTATAAGCAATAATACTATTAAATATACTAGCAATATACTTAGTTTTCTTGAATTTTTTGATATGAATTTCAATTTTGATTTTAAATACGATTCTTCTAACTTGCTTACAGGAATATATAATATATATGCTATCAAGATTCCTGATAAGAACGGAGCTATAATCTCAAAAAAGTTAGATATAAAATCTCCTACATTTGTCCAATTATCTAATATTTTATAAACAACTATAGCAGATATTATACATGTAAACCAAAATACCCATGTATTCCAATGTTTTTTTATATCTTTCATCTGTTTCCTCCTTTATATATTAATATCTATCCCAACAGGACAATGATCACTACCTAATATTTCAGGATAAATATTAGCTTCTTCTATATTTTTTTCTATGTCTTTTGAGACAATAAAATAGTCTATTCTCCAGCCTATATTTTTCTCTCTAGCTCTTCCCATATATGACCACCAACTATATGCATTTTCTTTGTCTGGATATAAATATCTAAATGAATCAGTAAACCCGGCTTTTAGCAATTCTGTCATTTTGCCTCTTTCTTCATCTGTAAATCCTGCATTGCCTCTGTTACTTTTTGAATTCTTTAAATCTATTTCTTTATGTGCTACATTTAAATCTCCGCACATAATTACAGGTTTCTTTTTATTTAATTTTAATAAATATTTTCTTATTTCATCTTCCCATATCATTCTATAGTCTAAACGTTCTAATTCTCTTTTTGCATTTGGTGTGTAATTATCAATTAAATAAAATTTTTCAAACTCTAATGTTATAATTCTTCCTTCTTTATCGTGTTCTTCTTTCCCAATTCCATATGTTACTTTAATTGGATCTATTTTACTAAAAATAGCTGTTCCAGAATATCCTTTCTTTTCTGCACTATTCCAAAAGCTTTTATATCCTTCAAATTCTAAATCTACTTGTCCAACTTGACATTTTGTTTCTTGTATGCAAAATATGTCTGCTTCTATTTCTTTAAAAAACTTTTCAAATCCCTTTGTTAAACAAGCTCTTATACCGTTTACATTCCACGAAATTAATTTCATATTCATCTTCCTTTTTTATAAATTTATAGATGGATTATAACATATTTTAAATTATAAATCAAAAATCACATAATTGTTTTTATATGATAGGATGTTTGGAAAAACTCACTATTATATAAAGCATAATAATTTAATTTTAAAAACGAGTTCGACTATTAAGTCGTTATTCATTATAACCAATTATAGTGTGTAACTAATATATGAATATTTGCTTTCTTAAACGCCTTGAAGAACGGAGTCTTTTAAAATTAACATTATTATGATTTGTTTGCATCCCTATTTTACACACGTAAATTTGTGTACAATCGTTTTATATAATGTGAAATTTGGAAATTATTATGATTATAATTATGATTTGTTATTAAAAAAAAATTCTCTATTACATAAAAATGAAATCACTATTTACTACGAATAGTGATTTCATTGTTTTTAATTTACAATTTCTACTGGTAAATATCTTACTCCCCATCTTAAGGCTGCTGAGTGTGAGTTCATGTAAACATCTATTTTATTTCCTTTTACAGCTCCTCCTCTATCTTCAACTACATATGTCTTTCCATTTATTTTTAGTTTTGTTCCAAATGAAAATTTTGAAGATGCTGCAACTGTACGTCCTGCAGTTGCTCTAGTTCCAGATGCTGTACGTCCTGTTCTTTTACCACAGCATTTTGAGCAAGAACAATATGCTGTAACTTTATATACTCCTGACTTTGCTGTTGTATTTCCTGAGCTTCTTGTTGTTGCAGATCTTGAAGATACTGTTTGTTGTTTTTTTACAATTTTATCTACTGGCTCTTCAATAACTTTTTCTGATATAACATTTTTTTCTATTTCTTTTTCATTTTGATATTTAACTCTGTATGTTACTTCTTTTATTCCATCTTTTCCTTCTTGTAAAACCTTTTCTGATGAATTATTATCTTCTTCTGTTACATCTTTTGTAATTGTTTCGTATGGAATAACAACTTGTTCTGTAACTATTTTTTCAGTAATTGGTGTATATGCTTTTAGTATTTCATCTAATGAAGTTTGAACACCTTCTTCTGATATTTGCGCTATTTGAACTTCTTGCTCTGATTTGTTTGTTATTTTTATTGTTTTAGCTGATGTTAATTCTGAATCTATTGACGGAATTGTTTTTTCATCTTCAGCTAAAATTATATTATTTTCTTCTAATATTTCTGAAACTTTATTTTTAGATGTTAAAATTGTCATTTCGTAACCATCTGACAAAGTAACTTTTACGTTTTCTATTTGTGTTGATACAGCCATAACTCCTATTCCCGAAAGGATTAAGAGTATTAAACTTACACAAATGATTTTCACTATTGAAGAATTTACTTCTTTTTTCATAAAAATCATTACCTCCTTCACACAATATACACATTATACTCTATTTTGTATTTTTTGTCAAATTTACCATATTTTGGATATTTGTCCTAAATATGGCTTCCGTACTATATTATATGTTGGGCATTGTTTTTTTATGTCAAAATTTTCTAATTTTTTTGATAATTTCTATTTATAACTGACAAGCCACCTGTCGCTAGGAGGTGACTTTAAATTATTTTACAATTTCCAATTTACAAGATTATATTTATCTCCTTTTTCTAGTAAATCAATTTGCTTCAAGTACACTAAGTGTACTTATTATTTTATGCAACTTTTTCTGTATAATTAATTACTGTAATTTCTGTAATTACATTCCTTACTGAATCTACTAACTTTTCTAATTGTTTTGCAACCTCATTACTATATGATACTTCACCACATTGTTTACATACTTGAGATGGCACATTTTTAATAATGATAATACAATTATCTAATTCAACCATAAATGTTGTATTTTTATCTTCTAAATCTCCTTTACACATAAAACAATTCATATTACTTTATCTCCTTTCTCGTTTTCAAGTCATCTTCCCATTTTATATTATCTGGATAGTATGCAGTAATTATCCAAAGTTCTATTTCATTTAGACCACATACTATATGTAAAACTTCATTTTTTAAATTTATTCCATATATTAAACAACTTGGATATGGGTAATCATTTTCATATTCTTCTATTATTTCTCCATTTAAGAGGGCACTTTCAATATCCTCTTGACTTATATTCCTTTGAAATAATCTAACTATAACATGATTAGTCCATCTAGTTTTTCCATCTTTAACCATTTGTTTTATATTATCTATTCTTAACTTTTCCATAAGCACCTCTCTTTATCCCTATTATATTCTATCATATCTATACTAAAAATTCTACTTTTACAAAGAATTTTTTATAAAATGCAGTACATTTAGTGCTCCGTACACCATATCAACTTCTATCGTTACCTTAATTTTATTATTTTCAACTCTTTTAATCTTATTTTTGTCATTTCTCTCAAAACTAATAAAATCCTAAAAAGCAGTAAATTGGGCTATTGTATCGAATGTTTTAGATATAGCTACCTAAGCAACATTCCACGTGTTTGGTTTCTCTATAATATTAAAAATTATTTATTATCAACAATTTTATAAATTTTACAGGCATTTTTATAAGTAATTTTTGCAACTTCTTCTAATGATACTCCTTTAACATTTGCTATTTTTTGTGCTATATATTTTACATTTCTTGAGTCGTTTCTTTTTCCTCTGCTAGGCTCTGGGCTTAAATATGGGCTGTCTGTTTCTATTAATTGTTTTTCTAATGGTACTAAGTCTA